>NZ_BMOF01000056.1 GCF_014646935.1 Calditerricola satsumensis
CCGGGCGGAAGCGGCCCCGGCCCCGGCCCAGCCGGCCGCAAAGGCGGGCGCGCCTGCAGAAGGCGCTGGCGAAGCCAAGCCCGCCGCCCCGGCGGCCATGCCGCGCGACCAGAAACGGCGCTATTCGCCGGCCGTGCTGAAGCTGGCCCAGGAGCACGGCATCGACCTCAGCCAGGTGCCGGGCACCGGCCGCGAGGGGCGCGTCACGCGCAAGGACGTGCTCCGCTTCATCGAGCAGGGCGGCGCTGCGGCCCAAGCGCCCCAGCCCACGCCGGCAGAAGCACTGGCCGAACCGGCCCGCGTAGCGGCGCAGCCCGCATCTCCGGCCGCGCTGAAGCCGGCCGCCCAAGCGGCACCCCAACCGGCTCCGGCGGCACCGGGCGTCAAGACCGAACCGGGCGACCAGGTCATCCCCGTTACGCCGGTGCGCCGCGCCATCGCCACGCGCATGGTGCAGTCGAAGCACGAGGCCCCGCACGCCTGGACGATGGTGGAGGTGGACGTTACCGGCCTCGTCAAGCTGCGCGAGCAGGTGAAGGCCGAGTTCGAGAAGCGCGAAGGGTTCAAGCTGACGTACTTGCCCTTTGTCATCAAGGCCGTCGTCGAGTCGCTCAAAGAGTATCCCATCCTCAACTCCGTGTGGGCCGGCGACTCGATCATCCTCAAGAAGCGCATCAACATCTCCATCGCCGTGGCCACCGAAGACGCCCTCTACGTGCCGGTGATCAAGGACGCCGACGAGAAGAGCATCTACGGCCTGGCCAAGGCGGTGCATGACCTCGCGCAGCGCACCCGCGCCGGCAAGTTGACGCCCGACGATATGGCCGGCGGCACCTTCACGGTGAACAACACCGGTTCCTTCGGCTCGATTCTGTCGATGCCGATCATCAATTACCCGCAGGCGGCCATTCTGAGCTGCGAGGCGATTGTGAAGCGGCCGGTCGTGCGCGAGGACGGCTCGATCGCCGTGCGCGACATGATGAACCTGTGCCTGTCCCTCGACCACCGCGTTCTCGACGGCCTGGTGGCCGGCAAGTTCCTGCAGGCCGTCAAGAAGCGCCTCGAGGCGATGGGACCGGGCATGTCCCTGTATTGATCGGACCGCCCTGGTCGGTGGGGCGGTCTGGGAGAACGGGTGTCTCGGCGGAGATGCCCGTTCTTTCTTTTCGATGGGCTTGACCGAACCCGCGCCCGGACCGGCGACACACCAAACAACCCGGTTGACGGCGGTTGTGTTTCCATGTTAGGTTTAGAAACAGCGTGAGGTTTAAAATATCGTCAAATTCCGGAGGTATGGCATGGAACTGTTGATCCGGTTCCTCACCGTGGTGGGCATTGGCGCCGTGGAGCTGTGGGCGGCGATTCCCGCAGGACTGGCGTTCCGCCTTCCCCCTGTTCTCACCGGTATCGCGTCGGCCCTCGGGGCCATCGGGGGCGCGATCTTGGTGATCGTTCTCGGAGACCGAGCGCGTACGTGGATCCTGAACATCCGGGGTGGAAAGGGTTCCCGGAAGAAGAACGGGGTCCTGTATCGCATCTGGAACCGGTACGGCGTCATCGGATTAGGCCTGTTGGCTCCGCTGATTACCGGTGCTCCCTTGGGCGCGGCGATCGGAATTACGCTGGGAGCCTCGCCTCGGCAGCTGTTTCTTTGGATTTCACTCGGCATCGTGGTTTGGACGATCATTCTTACGGTTCTGGCCGTCCTCGGGGTAATGGGGATCGAGGCGGTCGAAAACGGAAACACCGGTGGGGGAAGGCCATTCGAGGGGCCGTGAAATGTGGTATGATTTTCTCGGTGCGCGCGCTCCGGCTACCGAGAAGGAGGAATGGCGATGGATCCCGTGTTCAGCATTGCCCTCACCAACGCGCTCATCAACAGCGCCAGCGCCGTCTTGCTGGTGCGGGCCCGCCAGGCCATCAAGCGCCGCGAGGTCAGCGTCCATGCCCGTCTGATGATCATTGTGACGCTGCTGCAGGCGGTGTTTCTGGTTCTCTACCTCATCAAGACGGGGCTGTACGGCACGACGCCCTTTGTCGGCGACCCGACGCTGCGCGCCGTGTACTTGACGGTGCTTGGCTTGCATTCCCTGGCCGCCACGGTCAACGTGCCGCTGGTGATCGTCACGCTGATTCTCGGCCTGAAGCGCAAGGATGTCCTTCACCGCCGGTGGGCGCGGTGGAGCTATCCGATCTGGCTGTTCGTCTCGGTGACGGGGCCGATCACCTTTGTGCTCCTGTATGCCTTTGGCCGCCCGGGATACGGCATCGGATGATCACGCGTCCTGCAGCCGACGCCATTCCGCCAGGGGCTTCAGATCCTCCAACCGGTCGCCGAGCTTCTCCCAGTCGATCCGGGAGGGCTGCGGGGGCCGGTTTTTTGTGTGAAGGGTGCGGGTGGGCGTGACGATGACATCGACGGCGATGTCATGGGGGTCGTGGGGAAGGCGGATGCCCAGCGGGTGGCCCGGGCTGTCCGCCACTTGCAAGTCGTGCACCGCGGTCACAACGGGGGTATGAGGCGTGAGCTTGCCCAACTCGCAGAGGAGAGCGAACTCCAGATCGCCGTACCCCTCCCCTTTTCCGACGCGCACCCCGCGGTGGTCGACGGCCACGCTGCCGACCACAACCAGGTCGATCGGCTCAATGGCGGTCAGCGCCACTTCCCGCCCGTACGCCTTGAAGTGGGCGAGCGCAGTGGCCTCCCGCTCTTTTCCCGGCGGCACGTCCTGAAGGACAACAAAGCCGCCGGCCAGGCGCGGGGTGGGCATGTACAGGGTTTTTCCGTCGCGCAGGACCATGGTGCGGATGGGATGCAGGGGCGCGTCCGGCCCCACCTTTACCACCTGGGCCCGCCGGTACACGTCGAGTGCGCGCAGGCGTTCGGCGGCTTGCGCTGCGCCGACAAAATTGGGGATGCGCCCGTGAACGGGACGGGGAAAGGCAGCCTGGCCGGTACGGGTGAGCGCGTCCCACACCCATTGGCGAATGCGCGCTTTGTCCATGGGCCTCCTCCTTGTGGCCGATTCTTTCCCGTATTGCCCCTCCTTCGCGCTGTCGATCCGAGGGGACGGTTGCCGATCGTACGTGTCCTTATTGTACCGCCACAAACCGCCCATGCGGAACGTACCGCCGGGACGCGGTTTGTGTTATCATAATTTCGTAAAAGATTGTTCATTTCGATAAAAATTGAAGAGACGGAAGGGGCGTGGCATGCGGCATGGCCGTCGAGACGTTTGACGCGCGCTATGCGGCGTGGAAAGCGAAGACGGAGGAGCTTTTGAAGAAGGTTCCGGAGCGGAAAGAGGCGTTCACCACCTCGTCGGGCATCGAGGTGGAACGGCTCTATCTGCCCAAGAATCCCGACGAGGCGTACCTCGAAAAGCTGGGCTTTCCCGGGGAGTACCCGTTTACCCGCGGCATCCAGCCCACGATGTACCGCGGGAAGTTCTGGACGATGCGCCAGTATGCCGGCTACGGCACGGCGGAGGAGACGAACCGCCGCTTTCGCTACCTCCTCGAACAGGGGCAGACCGGACTGTCCGTGGCCTTTGACCTGCCGACGCAGATCGGCTACGACTCCGACCACCCGATGGCCCTGGGCGAAGTGGGGAAGGTGGGCGTGGCCATCGATTCGCTGGAGGACATGGAGGCGCTGTTTGAGGGAATTCCCCTCGACCGCGTCAGCACGTCGATGACGATCAACGCGCCGGCGGCCATTTTGCTGGCCATGTACATCGCCGTGGCCGAAAAACAGGGCGTGCCGGCCGACAAACTGTCCGGGACGATCCAGAACGACATCCTGAAGGAGTACATCGCCCGCGGCACGTACATCTTCCCGCCCAAGCCTTCGATGCGCCTCATCACCGACATCTTCGCCTACTGCAGCGCCCACGTGCCGAAGTGGAACACGATTTCGATCAGCGGCTATCACATCCGCGAGGCCGGCTCCACGGCGGTGCAGGAGGTGGCCTTCACCTTGGCCAACGCCATCGCCTACGTCGAGGCGGCCCTCGCGGCGGGGCTCGAGGTGGACCAATTCGCGCCGCGGCTGGCCTTCTTCTTCAACGCCCACAACCACTTCTTTGAGGAGATCGCCAAGTTCCGCGCCGCCCGCCGGATGTGGGCCAAGATCATGAAGGAGCGCTTTGGGGCGAAGAATCCGCGCTCGATGATGCTGCGCTTCCACACCCAGACCGGCGGCTCGACGCTTACCGCCCAGCAGCCGGACAACAACATCGTGCGCGTCGCGTTGCAGGCGCTGGCGGCGGTGCTGGGCGGCACGCAAAGCCTGCACACCAACGCCCGCGACGAGGCCCTGGCCCTGCCGACCGAGGAGTCGGCGCGCATCGCCCTGCGCACGCAGCAGATCATCGCTTACGAGACGGGCGTCGCCGACACGGTCGACCCCCTGGGCGGCTCCTACTATGTGGAGGCCCTTACCGATCGCATCGAGGAAGAGGCGTGGGCCTACATCCGCAAGATCGACGAGCTCGGCGGCGCGGTGGCGGCCATCGAGCAGGGTTACCAACAGCGGGAGATCCGCAAGGCGGCCTACGAGACGCAGCGGAAGATCGAATCGGGCGAGCTGGTGGTCGTCGGCGTCAACAAGTTCCGCCTCGAAAACGAGAAGCAGCCGGAGCTCTTGCGCGTCGATCCGGCCATCGCCGAAAAGCAAAAAGCGAAGCTGGAGCGCCTGCGCCAAAAGCGCGACAACGCCCTCGTTGCCAAGCGGCTTGAGGCGTTGCGAAAAGCGGCGCGGGGGACGGAGAACCTCATGCCGTACATTCTTGACGCCGTCCGCGCCTACTGCACGGTGGGCGAAATCTGCGGCGTGCTGCGCGAGGAATTCGGCGAATACCAGGGGGTGTGAGCGATGAGCCAGGAGACGATCCGCGTACTGATTGGGAAACCGGGGCTTGACGGCCACGACCGCGGGGCGCTCGTCATCGCCCAGGCGCTGCGCGACGCGGGGATGGAAGTGGTGTACACCGGGCTGCGCCAGACGCCGGCGCAAATCGTGAGCGCCGCGATCCAGGAAGACGTCGACGTGATCGGCTTGTCGTGCCTCTCCGGGGCGCACAACGAGCTGTTCCCCGAGGTGGTGCGCCTCTTGAAGGAACAAGGGGCCGACGACATCCCGGTGATCGGTGGCGGCACGATTCCGGAGGAGGACATACCGTTTCTCGAGTCGCAGGGCATCCGCCGCGTCTTCACCCCCGGCACGCCCACGAGCGAGATCGTGGCCTACATCCGCGAACTGGTGGCGGAAAAGCGGGGCGAAAAGCCGGCTGCATCGGGCATGCCGTCGCCGAAGAAGATCGCCCACGTGGCCATCGCCGTGCGGAACCTTGACGAGGCCGTGCGCACCTATACCCAGCTGCTCGGCTTTGAGCTGCTCGGCACGGAGACGGTGGAAAGCGAGCAGGTGCGCGTCGCCTTTCTGAAGATCGGCGAAAGCCGCCTCGAGCTTCTGGAGCCGACCGACCCGACGTCGCCGGTGGCCAGGTTCCTGGAGACGCGCGGCGAAGGCCTCCACCACATTGCCTTCGAGGTGGACGACATCGAGGGGCGCCTTGCCGCCCTGAAGCGAGCGAACGCTCAGTTGATTCACGACACGCCCAAAGAAGGCGCCGGCGGGCACCGCATTGCCTTCCTCCATCCGCGGGCGGCCCACGGTGTGCTGATCGAGCTGTGTGAGGCCCATGGAGAAGCGGACGCGGACAAACGGCAAGACTGAGGGCCGAAACCGGGAACAACTGCAGCCGGAGGTGGAGGCGGTGAACCCGACGACGATGGTGGATCCCCAACGCGCCATGTACGAAAAGATCGACGACCTGTACGAGCGGAAGCGCAAGATCGAGCTCGGCGGCGGCGAGGAGAAGATTGCCGCCCAGCACGCCCGCGGCAAGCTGACGGCCCGCGAGCGGATCGACCTCTTGCTCGACCCGGACACCTTTGTCGAGCTCAACCCCTTCGTCACCCACCGGGCCACCCAGTTCGGCATGGACAAGGTGGAGGCGCCCGGTGAAGGGGTGGTGACCGGCTACGGCAAGATCCACGGCCGGCCGGTCTATGTCTTCGCCCAGGACTTCACCGTGTTCGGCGGGGCCCTTGGCGAGATGCACGCCCTGAAGATCGCTCGCATCATGGACCTGGCGGCCAAGAACGGCGCTCCGGTGATCGGACTGAACGACTCGGGCGGGGCGCGCATCCAGGAGGGGGTCATCTCCCTCGACGGGTACGGCCACGTCTTTTACCGCAACGCCGTGTACTCGGGTGTCATCCCGCAGATTTCCGTGATCATGGGCCCCTGCGCCGGGGGTGCCGTGTATTCGCCGGCCCTCACCGATTTCGTGTTCATGGTGGAGAACACCAGCCAGATGTTCATCACCGGGCCGAAGGTGATCAAGACGGTCACCGGGGAAACCATCTCCGCCGAGGAGTTGGGCGGGGCCCGCGTCCACGCCACCAAGAGCGGCAACGTCCATTTCACGGCGCCCAGCGAGCCGGACGTCCTGGAGATGGTGCGCCGGCTCCTGTCGTACCTGCCGCAAAACTGCCGCGAAAAGCCGCCGGCCGTGCCCTACACGGTGACCAAACGCGACGCGTGGATCGAGGAGCTGGCCGAGGCGGTCCCCGTGGAGGGGACGAAGGCCTACGACGTGCACAAGGTGATCGACCTCGTCGTCGACGAGGGCAGCTTCTTCGAGGTGCACGCCCAGTTTGCCCGCAACGTTGTCGTCGGCCTGGCCCGCATCGCCGGCGAGGTGGTGGGGATCGTGGCCAACCAGCCCAAGGTGATGGCCGGCGGGCTGGACATCGACGCCTCCGACAAGCTCTCGCGTTTCGTCCGCTTCTGCGACGCCTTCAACATTCCCCTCGTCACCTTCGTCGACGTCACGGGCTTCTTCCCCGGCGTCAACCAGGAGCACGGCGGGATCATCCGCCACGGGGCGAAGATCCTGTACGCCTACTCCGAGGCGACGGTGCCGAAGATCACCGTCATCCTCCGCAAGGCCTACGGCGGCGCCTACGTGGCGATGAACTCGAAGGCCATCGGCGCCGACGTGGTGTACGCCTGGCCCTGCGCGGAAATCGCCGTCATGGGGCCCGAGGGGGCGGCCAACATCATTTTCGCCAAAGAGATCGCCGAGTCGGCCAATCCGGAGGCGACGCGCGCCCAGAA
Organism: Calditerricola satsumensis; assembly: GCF_014646935.1. GTDB lineage: Bacteria > Bacillota > Bacilli > Calditerricolales > Calditerricolaceae > Calditerricola > Calditerricola satsumensis. Next base: position 7,190 of record NZ_BMOF01000056.1, read on the forward strand.
GATCGCCGAGTACCGCCGCCTGTTCGCCAACCCGTACGTGGCCGCCTCTCACGGCATGGTCGACGACGTGATCGACCCGCGCGAAACGCGCCTCAAGCTGATCCAGGCCCTGGAGATGCTCCGCGACAAGCAGGAAAGCCGTCCGGCCAAGAAGCACAGCAACCTGCCGCTGTAGGGAAAAATGCCGAAATTCCGCGACAAATCCCGACATGGGAGAGGGGGATGGGTTGATGATCGCGTTGGAAACGGTGATTACGTGGCTGAGCGACCTCGTGTGGGGGCCGCCGATGCTCGTGCTGCTGGTGGGGACGGGCATCTTCCTCACCATACGCCTTCGCCTGCTCCAGTTCTGGCAGCTTCCCTATGCCCTGAAGTTGGCCTTTTCGCGCAAGCAAGACCGGACGTCGCAGGGAGACGTGACGCATTTCCAGGCGTTGACCACGGCCTTGGCCGCGACGATCGGGACAGGGAACATCGCGGGCGTGGCCACCGCCGTGGCTGCGGGCGGCCCCGGGGCTGTGTTCTGGATGTGGGTCACGGCCATCGTCGGGATGGCCACGAAGTACGCCGAGGCCGTGCTGGCCATCAAGTACCGGGTGCAGAACGACCGCGGGGAGATGTCCGGCGGTCCGATGTACTACATTGAGCGCGGGCTCGGGTGGAAGTGGCTGGCCGTCCTCTTCGCCATCTTCGGCGCCGTGGCCTGCTTCGGCATTGGCACGTCGGTGCAGTCCAACTCGGTGGCCGACGCCCTGCAGAGCGCGCTGTCCGTGCCGACGTGGGTGACCGGCGTGGTCCTGGCTGTCTTTACAGCGCTGGTGATCATCGGCGGGATCAAGGTGATCGGTCGCGTGACGGCCTTCTTCGTGCCCATCATGGCGCTCCTGTACCTCATCGGCGGGCTGGTCGTCATCCTGCTCCACGTGGACAAGCTGCCGGCGGCGTTGGCGCTGATCTTTGCGGACGCCTTCACCGGCGAGGCCGTGGCCGGCGGCGCGCTGGGGACGGTGATCCGCTACGGCGTGGCCCGCGGCGTCTTCTCCAACGAAGCCGGGCTGGGTTCCGCGCCGATCGCGGCTGCGGCGGCGAAGACGGACCACCCCTGCCGCCAGGGGCTGGTGTCGATGACCGGCACATTCCTCGACACCATCGTCGTCTGCAGCGTCACCGGACTCGTCCTGGTCATGAGCGGCTTGTACGCCGACGGCGACCTGTCCGGCGCCAGCCTCACGTCGGCCTCGTTCAACGCCCTCTTGCCCGGCTTTGGGTCGTGGGTGGTCACCATCGGCCTCATCCTCTTTGCCTACTCGACGGTGCTGGGCTGGTCATACTACGGCGAGAAGTGCTTTGAGTACCTCTTCGGCACCCGGCGGATCCTGTGGTACCGCTGGGCGGTGGTGGCGGCCGTCTTCGTGGGCACGATCGTGAAGCTCGACCTTGTGTGGAGCATCGCCGACGTGTTCAACGGGCTGATGGCCGTGCCGAACCTGATCGCCCTGCTGGCGCTCTCCGGTGTCGTGGTGGCCGAAACGCGCGCCTTCCAGGAGCGGCTGCGGAAGGAGCGGCAAACGTCGCCGCCCGGCGCCGGCGTGACGGGATAACGGCGGCCAAGGAGCGGCCTTCGCTTCGCGCTGTGGCGTACAGACGGCGCCCCCATCCTTCGGGGGCGCCGTCTTTGTGCGCCCGGTCGGCCGGATCGCCGGGCCGCCGGAGACGTGGCGTTGCCCGCGCCGGGGATTTTCTTTTACCGGGAAGTGCGGTATCGTAACGGTGAATGCGTGGGCAACATGTGCTGACGTATGGAGGAGGAGACGGGAATGATCAACGAAACGCGCCTGGTCAACGAGTTTCTGGAGCTGGTGCAAATCGACAGCGAGACGGGGGAGGAGGGCGAGATTGCCCGTGTGCTCAAAGAAAAGTTTCGTTCCCTCGGCCTGACCGTGGAGGAAGACGACGCCGCGGCCAAGACCGGACACGGGGCGAACAACCTCGTGGCCACGCTGGAAGGAACGGTCGACGCACCCGTCATCTACTTCACGTGCCACATGGACACGGTGAAACCGGGGAAGGGCGTCAAGCCGGTGGTGAAGGACGGGTACGTCTACTCGGACGGCACCACCATTCTCGGCGCCGACGACAAGGCCGGCCTGGCCGCGATGTTGGAAGCGATCCGCGTGCTCAAGGAGCAGAACATCGCCCACGGCACGGTGCAGTTCGTCATCACGGTAGGGGAGGAGTCGGGGCTGAAGGGGGCGAAGGCGTTCAATCCCGCCCTGCTGAAGGCCGAATACGGCTTTGCCCTCGACTCCAATGGCCCGGTGGGCGAGATCGTCACCGCGGCGCCGGCCCACGCGCGCATCGACGTGGTGGTGATCGGGAAGGCGGCCCATGCCGGCGTCAACCCGGAAGACGGGATCTCCGCCATCCAGGTGGCGAGCAAGGCCATTGCCCGCATGCCCCTCGGGCGCATTGACCACGAGACGACGGCCAACATCGGGCGGTTCGCCGGCGGCCAGGCGATGAACATCGTGCCCGACCGGGTGGAGATTTTGGCCGAGGCGCGCAGCCTCGACGAGGAGAAGCTCGAGCGGCAGATCGCGGCGATGCGCCGCGCCTTCGAGGAGACGGCGGCCGAACACGGGGCGACGGTGGAGTTCCGCGTCGAGCGGATGTACCCCGGCTACAAGTACGCCGACGACCATCCGGTGGTGCAGACGGCCATGCGCGCCATCCTCGCCATCGGCCGCACGCCGAAGACGCTGGCCAGCGGCGGGGGCAGCGACGCCAACGTCCTTGCCGGCTACGGGGTGCCCACCGTCAACCTGGCCGTCGGGTACGAAGAGATCCACTCCACGAACGAACGCATGCCCATCGCCGAACTGGTGAAGACAGCCGAACTCGTGGTGGCCATCGTGCGTGAGGTGGCGCATCAAGGCGCTGAGAAGCGGTGAAGAGCCGGCCTTTCGCGCTGCTTTTGGCCTCGCAAGCGGCGTCGGGCCTAGCCGACGCGCTGGCCATCGTGGCCGTGGTCACCTGGGTGTACCGCCTCACCGGTTCGGCCCTGGCCTCGGGTTTTTACCCCGTCCTGCGCGTCTTGGCCATGGCGGTGGCCGGGTGGGCCTTTGGGCGGGTGCTTGAGCGAGCGAACCTGATGGCGGTCCTCGTCGCCGCGCAGGGCACGCAGGCGGCGCTGTTTGCCGCTCTGGCCGCCGGCGTTGTGACCCTTCCGTCGCACCCGGCGACGCTGGGATTCGTGTTGGCCATGGTGTTTGCCGCGGCCTTTGCCGACGGCTGGACCACGCCGGCGCGCGGCGCGCTGGTGCCGCGCCTGGTGCCGCAGGCCCAATGGGTGCACGCCAACAGCGTCTTGGCCACCGCCGACCAGGTGGTTCTCCTGATCGGCTGGCTGATCGGCGGGCTGCTCGTGGCCCGGTGGGGCGAGACGATGGCGTTGGGGCTGACGGTGGCCCTCTACGGGGCGGCAACCGCCGCCCTGGCGGTTCTGGCGCGCGCTTCCCTTCCGCGAGAAACCGGTCCCGATCCCGCTTCCCCACCGCCTGCGCCTGGGAGGGCGAGTCGATCGGGGTGGGCGGCGCTGTGGCGCCTTCGCCCGCTACGGCCGGTGGTGACGATGGACGCGGTCGAAAACCTCGCCTACGGCGTCTGGACGGGCGCCCTGATGCTCGCCTACGTGCAAGAGGCCCTGGGGCGTTCGTCGGTGTGGTGGGGGTATCTGAATGCCGGTTACTACGGGGGAACCCTCCTGGGCGGCCTCTTGGTGTGGCGGGCGGCGCGCGCCGTGGAGCGCCGCCTCGTGGCCAGCCTGGTAGCTGGGGCGCTTTGCGGCAGCGTCATGACGCTGGCGTTTGCCCTGACGTCCTCGCCCGCTGTGGCCCTCGTCCTTTGCCTGCTCATGGGACCGGCCTTTCAGGTGCGCGACGTCGCCCAGCGCACGCTGATGCAGCACAGCGTCGATCCGCTCCAGCTTCCGGTCGTGCTGGCCGCCCACGGCATCCTGGTGAACGCCGCCTTTGCCCTGTCGGTGCTCGTGATGGGGTGGGTGGCCGACGCCTTCGGGATTCGCGCGGCGTACGGGATGGCAGCGGCGGTGAGCGCGCTGGCGGTCGTGTTGGCGCTGCTGTTGGGCTTGGCGAGATGGGGGCGTTTCGGGGACGGGAATTCCGGAAAGCCGGGCGCCCTCTTGACGTAAACATGCCGATGAGGTGCGGTCCCCGCGGCGGGCGGGGAAGGGGAGGGAGCTGCGTGACGAAGGGCATGGCCGAGCGGTCCGGCGCCATCCGGTGGGCCTGGGGCACGGTGCGCCATGTGCGCGGCGAGCGGCCGGGGGTGCAGGAGCTTTCCGTGCGCGTCGACGGCGAGGCGAACGAGGCGGCGGCGGTGGCCTATCCGGCGCTCGTCGGCCGGTGCGCCCCGGGCGACCGCGTGCTGCTCAACGTCACGGCGGTGCGGCTGGGGCTGGGGAGCGGCGGCGTCCACTTTGTCGCCGCCGTGGTCGGGAAGACGGGGGTGCCGGCAGGGGAGGACGCGCCGGGGCTGCCGGAAGCGATGGGGGAGACGGGCCGCGCGTCCGCGCAGTCCCTGGGGCCTCCATCGGTCGGCCACATCGTCAAGCTGCGCTACACGCCGTGGCAGATGGCCCTTCCCCACTGGGAGGAAGCGGGCCATCCTCTGCGGCCGCGGCTTGACGAAGCCGAGCGCAAGGCGCGCCCCCTGGCCGGCGTGCCGGTGCTCCTCGCCGAGCTGCACAGCATGGTGCCGGTCCTCGCCCTGGCGCTGCGGCGGGCGGCGCCGGGCTTGCGCGTGGCCTACGTGATGAGCGAGGGCGGCGCCCTGCCGCTGGCCTTCAGCCGCCACGTGGCCGCCCTCCGCGCGCGGGGCGATCTGGCCGGCACGGTGACGGTGGGCCACGCCTTTGGCGGCGACGTCGAGGCGGTCAGCCCCCATTCCGGCCTCCTGGCGGCGCGGTACGCCCTGGGCGCCGACGTGGCCATCGTGGCCATGGGGCCGGGCATCGTCGGGACAAACAGCCGCTACGGCACGACGGCGACGGAGTTGGGGGATTGGGTGAACCGCGTCGCCGCTCTCGGTGGCGTCCCGGTGCTTGTCCCGCGCATCCAGGGCGCCGATCCGCGCCCGCGCCACGTGGGGCTCAGCCACCACGCGGCCACGGCGCTGGCCTTGGCCCTGGCCCCGGCGCAGGTGCCGGTGCCCGCCTTCGCCGGCCCCTTCGGCGAGCGGGTGCGCGAGCAGGTGTGCGCGGCGACGGCCGGCACGCCCCATGTCGTCGTCACCGACGGCTTGCCCTCGGCCGACGACGTGGCGACCGTGCTTGAAGGGTACCCGCTCCCCGTCACCACCATGGGACGGGGACCCCGCGATGACCTGCCCTTCTTTCAAACCCTGGTGCACGCCGCCCAGGCGGTGGTCCGCCGGTGGTTTCCGGAGGCAAGGTGAGGGCGAATCGGCCACGAAAACGCCTCCCGCCAACAGGCGCGGGAGGCGTTTGCGTTCTCGCCCGTCTGCTTCCGGCCGCCGCGCGCCTCGGGGCTACGGCCGCGTCCAGGTGGTCATGCGGCGCAGGAATTCGCGGACGGTCAGGTCGGATGCGGCCAGGCTGCGCAGGGCGGCGCGGATCTCCCAAGCCCGGCCGACGAGGCGCAGGTGGCGCGGGGAAAGATACGTTTTCACGGCCACACCTCCCACGGGCCTTTTGGTATACTGGTATGGACCATTTGGACAAACGAGAACCGTGAGGAGGGGTGGCCGTGTCGTCCTTTGCCGAACCCACCGTTTCGTCGCAGCTCGTGTACCGCGGACGCATCATCCGCGTGCGCCTCGACGAGGTGCGCCTCCCGGACGGATCAACCGGCCAACGGGAGGTGGTGGAGCATCCCGGCGCGGTGGCCGTGTTCGCCCGCACCGCCGATGACCGCATCCTCCTCGTGCGGCAGTTCCGCAAGCCCCTGGAACGGGAGATCTGGGAAATTCCCGCCGGCAAGCTGGAGCCGGGGGAAGACCCGGCCGCCTGCGCGCAGCGGGAGCTCGCCGAAGAGACGGGGTACGTCGCCGAACGGTGGACGCATGTGGCCTCGTTTTACACCTCGCCGGGGTTTGCCGACGAGATCGTCCACCTCTACCGCGCCGAAGGCCTGACCCGCGGTGCGGCGCGGCCCGACGACGGGGAATTCGTCGAGCCGGCGCTCCTCACGTGGGAGGAGGCCCAGGAGAAGGTGCGGGCAGGCCTCATCTGCGACGCGAAGACGCTGTACGCCCTCGCCCTGTGGGAGCTGGACCGCCTGCGGGAGGGCCGGAGCTGATGCGCGCGTGGTTCGTCGACCTCCACGTGCACATCGGCTTCACGGCGCAGGGCAGACCGGTGAAGATCAGCGCCGCCCGCGACCTCACCTTCGCCCGCATCGTCCATGAGGCATCCTGCCGAAAGGGCCTTGACGCCGTGGGCATCATCGACGCCCACGTCCCCGAGGTGCAGGAGGAGATCCGCGCGCTTCTCGCCGCCGGCGACATGGCCGAGCTTTCCGGCGGCGGCCTGCAGTACGGCCGCACGACGGTCTTCCTCGGCGCGGAGCTGGAAGTGAAGCCGCGCGGGCGGGGCGCGTTTCACGTGCTGGCCTACCTGCCCACCCTGGCGGCCATGGCCGACTTTACGGCGTGGCTGCGCCATCACGTGAAAAACGTCGGCTTGAGCTCGCAGCGCGTCGCCGTCGAGGCGCCCATGCTGCAGGAGGAGGTGGCGGCGAGGGGCGGCGTGCTGATTCCGGCCCACGTGTTTACGCCGCACAAGGGCCTCTACGGCAATGCCGCTGCGCGCATGGACGAGGTGCTGGAGGCCGCGCGCGTGCCGGCGGTGGAGCTCGGCCTGTCCGCCGATGCGGCCATGGCCGATGCCCTGTCGGAACTGGCCGACAAGACCTTTCTGTCCAACTCCGACGCCCACTCGCTGGCCAACATCGGCCGCGAGTACCAGGCCGTGCGCATGGCCGCGCCGACCTTCGACGAGCTCCTCAAGGCGCTGCGCCGCGAAGAGGGGCGGGGCGTGGCGGTCAACTACGGCCTCAACCCGCGCCTGGGCAAGTACCACCGCACGGCGTGCGCCGCCTGCGGGACGCCGGTAGCGGCCGCCTCGCCGCCGGATGCCTGCCCGGCCTGCGGCCACGATCGTTTCGTGCGCGGTGTGGCCGACCGCATCGCCGCCATCGCCGACCAGCCGGAAGGCACCCATCCGCCGCACCGCCCGCCGTACGTGTACCAGGTTCCCCTGGCCTTCATTCCCGGCCTGGGCCCCAAGAAGCGGGAGCGGCTCCTCGAGGCCTTTGGCACGGAGATGGCCGTGTTGCACGAGGCGCCGGCCGAGGAACTGACCGCCGTGGTGGGCCGACCGCTCGCCGATCTCATCCTCCGGGCCCGCGAAGGTCGACTGGCCCTGTGCGAAGGGGGCGGGGGACGGTACGGTCGGGTTGCGCCCCCGCTGCCGGCCGAACAAACCCCGTAACGGAGCGGACGCCTGCCGGTTGGCTTGGCCCCGCGGACATAATCGGTTCGTCCCGCGCATAGGATGGGCAGTGAGAGACGGGAGGGATGAACCGTGCGTTTCCGCGTGGGACAACCACTGGGGTACCAACCGCAGCAGGTGCTGTCCTTGTATGTCTTTGCGCTGGCCCTCTTTGCAACGGGCATCGCCTTCGGTGCCTTGGCCATCGGCTTTCTCTCCCCAACGCAAAAGCACGAACTGTCGGGTTCCCTGGGCCTATTCTTTTCCGAACTGCGTCACGGCGGCGTGGCCGAGCCGGAGCTCGCCTTTCGGTACGCCTTGGGCTACCATTTCAAGGTGCTGGGCCTGCTCTGGTTGCTCGGCCTTTCGGTGGTGGGCCTGCCGTTTATCGTCGTGGTGGTGTTTCTGAAGGGGATGGTCCTGGGGTTCACCGTCGGCCTCCTCGTGTCCCAGTCCGGCTGGGAGGGGTTTCTCTTTGCCCTGACGGCGGTCGTTCCTCCCAATTTGCTCGTGGTTCCGGCGGTTCTGGTCATGAGCGTGGCCGGCATGGCCTTCTCTCTCAGCCTTATTCGCCATCACTTCTTGACCCGGCGCCAGTCGCTGTGGCCGGCGTTTCTCCGCTATGCCGCCCTTGTTCCGGTCTCCACGCTGGCCCTCGCGGTGGCCTCCTGGTTTCAAGCCTACCTGTCACCGGCCATGATGCGCCTGGTCGCGCAAATGGTTAGCGGATGAGAATTAGACTAATTTTAAAATAGGATTTTCTTTATCGTGTCAACTCACATAAAAACCTAACCGAAGTGAAGCCGGTCACTCACGAGAAAATCTAA
>NZ_BMOF01000057.1 GCF_014646935.1 Calditerricola satsumensis
TTGGCTCGCTGACCGCCTTTTTCCTTCTTGGCATCCACACTTTTTAGCGTAGAGCCGGGGATTTTTTGCTAGCAGCTTAGAGTGGGTAAGTCTCCGTCCCCTATCGCTCGAGTCAAAACGGCGGGGATGCTGGTGCAGCTCGGGCTGCCCTACGAATTTCCGTCCCTTTATAGCTCAGGTCAAAACTGCGCGATGGGGTCATGTACATTTACCCCATCGAGTTGTTCCGTCCCTTATAACTCAGGTCAAAACTGTTGATGTTGTAAACAACAAGACCCTGAACTATCTCGAGTTTCCGTCCCTTATAACTCAGGTCAAAACGGATTTGGGGTTGCCGACCTGAGGAGAACGACTTGCGGTTTCCGTCCCTTATTACTCAGGTCAAAACCCCTCCAAAACCCCGAGGAGCTTGTGGTTGCAAGCTCGTTTCCGTCCCTTATAAATCAGGTCAAAACAACCGAAACCAGCCGTCGCCGTCATCCCCGTCGTCGTCTTTCCGTCCCTTATAACTCAGGTCAAAACGCGCAAACTCTTTACGCACAACAAGCGGTGGTGACCGAGTTTCCGTCCCTTATAACTCAGGTCAAAATCGTGGCCGCAAGTACCAGATTGGTGGCCAACAGATCCGATTTCCGTCCCTTATAACTCAGGTTAAAACAATCTGCTACACGATTGAAGACCCCTGGTTGTAGCCGGTTTCCGTCCCTTATAAATCAGGTCAAAACGAAGCGAGAGTACCGGCATCTATGAGCGAGCCGTAGCTGTTTCCATCCCTTATAACTCAGGTCAAAACTAGCATGAAGGTGGTTTATTACGCGGTGCGCGAGAAGTTTTCGTCCCTTATAACTCAGGTCAAAACGATCAGTTTTGAACCGTTGGCCCATACGCTTATTCGGTTTCCGTCCCTTATAACTCATGTCAAAACGCGACGCTGTGCAGCATTTCCCGGCCAACAGCGTCCCTTATAACTCAGGTCAAACCGGATCACCGTGGCGCTGAGAAAACCAAACAATCCGAGGTTTCCGTCCCTTATAACTCAGGTCAAAACAGCTTAGCCCCGACGAGCGTGCAGCGTTTGACGCGCATTTCCGTCCCTTATAACACAGGTCAAAACCCGTCTACGTCACCAGCACGCTGGTGATGAAGGCGGCGTTTCCGTCCCTTATATAACTCAGGTCAAAACTCAGTTCGTCCGTACGCTGAGGAAGCTGCACGTCTCTTATTTCCGTCCCTTATAACTCAGGTCAAAACGGCCATGGAGAGGGCCATGGCTGATTGGGGGTACACGGTTTCCGTCCCTTATAACTCAGGTCAAAACCTGCGCGGCGTCGCCTTGTTTAACGAGCCGCGAACCGGGTTTCCGTCCCTTATAACTAGGTCAAAACCCTCAAAGTGAAGGCGCAAGAGGCGTTTGAAGGGAAGCGGTTTCCGTCCCTTATAACTCAGGTCAAAACCGAATGCCATGTTCACGACCGGTCACCTCGCAGGCTGTGTTTCCGTCCCTTATAACTCAGGTCAAAACAACGGGACATTAAGGGGATCGGTGGGGCCCTGCTGCTATTTCCGTTCCTTATAACTCAGGTCAAAACCAGGCCGAACGCGAGGAGCGCGAGCGGAGGGCTAAACAGATTTCCGTCCCTTATAACTCAGGTCAAAACGAAAGAGGCGTGGTGGCTGAGCCTAAACGAGCGCAGACAATTTCCGTCCCTTATAACTCAGGTCAAAACTCGTGGTGGAAGCTATTCACGCAAGGATGACAAAGAAGTTTCCGTCCCTTATAACTCAGGTCAAAACTTCCGACGGTGCCGACTTCCGCGTGCTAGACTACGGGTTTCCTTCCCTTAAGCCTGCAACTCAGCGACCACTTGCGGCAAGCTGGTCATGTTTCCGTCGCTTATAACTCAGGTCAAAACTGGGCGAACAGCTGGCGTTTTTGGAATTGGAACCAGAGCCGTTTCCGTCCCTTACAACTCAGGTCAAAACATAACTGCTGGCTGGTAGCAATGCGTCCACAACCGTTGTTTCCGTCCCTTATAACTCAGGTCAAAACGGGATTGACTTACCAGCATTATACCACGGCGAGGGGCGGTGAGTTTCCGTCCCTTATAACTCAGGTCAAAACGCGGGAGTACGAAAAGGACGAAATCATGGGCGCACTGTTTCCGTCCCTTATAACTCAGGTCAAAACCGGAAGACGCGCGGTTTGTCTTGCCAATTGCAGCAACATTTCCGTCCCTTATAACTCAGGTCAACCCGCTTAAACGACTTTGTTATCTTATCGGTGATTCATTTGTGTTTCCGTCCCTTATAACTCAGGTCAAAACGCCTACATGCCGCATTCGCCTGCGAAGGCCGGCCCGCTGTTTCCGTCCCTTATAACCCAGGTCAAAACCGGGCAAACGTGGTTGTTGAGTCCCAGGCGGTACCAAGTTTCCGTCCCTTATAACTCAGGTCAAAACTCGGTATCGATATAGTCACGGGCACCCCCGTAGTTTGGCTTTCCGCCCCTTATAACTCAGGTCAAAACGTCACTTTCCAGTATACCAGACGGCCTCCAGGAAAAGTTTCCGTCCCTTATAACTCAGGTCAAAACATATTCTTTTAACTCGTGCAGCTGTTGTAGAAGATATGTTTCCGTCCCTTATAACTCAGGTCAAAACGCTGGGCGAACGGGGGTGATGGTGGAAGAGTGGACCACGTTTCCGTCCCTTATAACTCAGGTCAAAACCCCCATTCAAAAACCTTGCTACATCAAGCTTTTCGTTTGCTCAATCACATTGAATATGTCGTCAACCTCCAATCGTGCAAAAAAGCCGGGAGGTCGACGAAACCTTGCAGTCAACTCTTGGCCAAGTAGTCGATCAGCTGCTCAATCTGGGCACGCTGCAAGGGATAAGAGGCAAGCAGCGCATCTCCATCCGGCAACAGGTTGGACAACAGCGTTTTGGCGGCGGCCAAGCCGTTTACAGCGTCTTCTTCCGACACCGGTTTCATGCCGTGTGCCACCACGGAAGCATGCCGTTTTTCCGTCAATTCGTCGAGAAGCTTTGCCAGTTTCATTTTTTGCACCGAATTGCTTCTCTGCGCATTGACCTCCAGCTCAAGTATCTGAATAAATTCTTTATCTTTCAAGACCTCCTTAAGAGCTTTAATCCCGGTGGCCCGATCTAGCATATCCCGAGACTTGTTCAAGGTCTTGTTCAAGGTCGCAACGGCTTCGCGGTTTTGGGCACTTGAACTTTCGCTCAAATTCCGAGGTTCAATCCCCCATTTTTCGCGGAGGCGATAGTAAACCACTCCTTCAAAGATCCGCCAGAATCGGGCCAGCACGTCGGCATACGCCCGACGGGCAAAACAGCGCTGGGCGTTGAAATAAATGTCCACCAGGTTGTGGGGTGTTTCCTTATCCTTTTCGGGTTCAAGGCGTTTGAGGTAATCGACCTGTTTTCGCAAGCTCTCAGCGATGGTACCGGCGTCTCTGGTCGCCCGCCACCGCCGTTCAATGGAGGCCAGTTTTTCATATGCCTCCCGGTATTTCAGCAAGTCCCATTTGCGATACGCCTCGAAAATGTCCGCCACAAGTTCCGCCGCAAGCCGACGCGAACTAAACACGCTAATTTCCTGCAGTCGCCGGCATTCGTTCACCATGACGCCAAACAAAAACTCCGGCAAACAGCGGCGAATACGGCTGAGACTGTTTTCTTCCTCGAGGAAATTTAGCTGGATTTCCCGAATGCGCTCTTCCGGAGACGAAAGATCAGGATTCTTTACTTGCCACAGCCGCACTCCGGGTATATACCCGCTATTGGCCAAGACGTACCAGCACGTTTGCATTTGGGGTGTCCCAGAAGAACAGTTAAGATGGATCTGAACGTCTTGACCGTTCTTCTTCTCTTCCTCTAACCCCGCTAGAATTTTCCTCACCTCTTCTTTCACACTTGGCATCAACTCGGAGAAATCAGTTGGGTCTTTAAGGTAAAGCGATCGAACGTAACACGTGCTGCGAGGCGAGACTTCCGGCAGCAATTCCTTGGTGGCGTAAGCATTCGATTCCGTGGCATCACGAACACCAGGCCCTTCAGCAGTAGGGAAAAGGTAAACAAGGTCCGGTTGTAAATGCTTGCACAGTGTGAGCACCGCACCCTCTTTATTCGTCTTTTCGGAAATGGGGTCCTGTTTCCCGACAAACGACAGCAAGATGTTCATCCGTCTTCTTTACCTCCTTATTTGGATTTGCGCGCGGGAAACATGATGCATCCGCCTTACGTACCCCTTGCTTCGCAAACCGAAAGGCGAAGCCATCCAAGGGGAAAAGTCGGCACCCCCTTGGCCATGACCACCTTTCGCGACTGCGGAAACTGCGGATGCTTACGACGGGGGAAATACAGCTGGCGTAGCGTCTGGCGTTCCGCATTCGAAAGATGCATCACTACAGACGCGGACAGCAAGCCGCTTCCCCACCCCACCCGCAGATTCGGGCTTTTCCGAGTGAGCACATCCAACACGCCGACCATGTTCGGCAAGCCCGCATCCTCAAAAAAGCGCTTATCCTCTTCAAGGGAGCGGCTGTACATGGTTTGACAGGCGTCCATCCAGGCCTCTAGACGAAACGGGGCGCGCTGGCCCGTTGTTTTGGAAAGGAGCTCCCAGAGCTCCCGATCACATTTCAATCTTCCTTTAAACGTGGTGCCCGGTCGAACGACTTCCACAAACACACGGGCACCATTCGCTCCATAATGGTACCCTTCTCCCTCATTGAGGCTGATAATCCTTACCTCCCGTACTTCTGTACACGCGGTTTGTTCGGGATACGCGTCGCTCACGTGCAGCCCCCGTAACCAATCGGTTTGCGGAGTGCGACGATGGCCCCGCAACGACGCTCGCAATAAGTTATCAAGCCGTTCTCCCGGTCGATCCGTTTTCCGTCCATCCTGAACACGTCTGCCCTCACCAACAATCTGCTTCGCACGCGCCGGTGTGTCGGCCAGTTGGTTGAGCAACGCGACGCGAATGGCTCCCTTGAGACTGGACCCCGGGAGGTAGGGGGTACCCGATAACGGATCAGTCACAAAGGGGAGAAGGTGGCTCACCCACATGCGTTCGCCCTTGGGAATCCGACGCAATACCGTCTCTTGCCGTAAACGGTTCGCCCGATCCACCGGCAACCGATCCAGAAACCGATCAAGCGACGGTCGGGTTTCCTGTTCCACATACCGGACAAAGTCATCGATATCGCCTTGTGTGGCCAAGATTTCTGCCCAGGCTGCCTCATTAACCATGTACACCGCGTGGTCGTCCTGGAAAAATTCAAGGGAAGTCATCCTGCCCTTCGCATCCCCAATATGTACGGGGGTCAACACCTCAATCGTCAGCTCGTAGATCACGGGTTTCCTTCCTCCCGTCTTACGCCGACGATAAACGCCCGGCCATTCCGATAAACCACCGGATGGGCAGCAAAGCCTGGGGGAGCCACATTCACCAATTTTCCGCGGACCGGCCTCCTGAATAGGCTCCCTTCCCCAAACATGAGGACCCGCTGATGACGCCGGCCGAGATTTCCCTCCATGCTCTCCAACCAGCCGGTACGTTGCACCAAATGATAGGCCACCAGGTTGTCGCGCACCTCTTCCGAGTTCTCCGGATACACGAGAGAAAGCGTCAAATAGGCATTGGGATCCGAAACCTGCTCGATGGCAAATGCACCGGAAAATTCCGGTTCAAAAACCCCATATCCTTGGCTCCGCCGACCACCAATTCCTTCCTCTCCCAATACCGTGAGGACCGTCTGAAAACGAGGCCAGTCTTCCGGTTGAACATCAACCAGAAAGAACAGGCCGGCATCGCGACGGTCATCAAAAACCGTCTCACCAACGAAATACAGAACCGAAGCCGCCCTTCGGCGATCCAAGGTCACATGCGGTCGCACCCGGGTTTCCATCACCGATTCCAGATCCTGCGTTTCTTCTATCAACGTTTCATAATCCAGCGGTTCACCCTTGATCCATCGCACAAAATGCTTTCGCTCGATAAATCGCGCGCGTTTCAGTTGCTTTCCGTATTTCAACGCTAGCTCATTCGTATAGCCCGGGGCCGGCAGCAAGGGGCGCGGAAAATAGTACCGCTCCCCCGCAAAGGGAAAGGCCGAGGAAAGACGGAATTCCGGCGGCGCCTCCCCAAAGACGCGTAGCCAAGTCTGGAAAACGGCGCTGTACAGGGTATCGGAATGGACAATGCGGGCGCTTTCCTCCAGGCCTAATCCGGCTTCACCGATATGCACCGGAGCCTTGAAGCGCAGTTTCACCAGCTGCATCATGCTCTTTCCTCCGGTCGCTGAAGCGAAGTCAGCCAACTCGTTACCGCGCATGCCACGTCCTTAAGAGGTTGCTCGGGCTCCGCACGCCAAGCCTGTTCCTCTTCCTTGCCCTGGTAATATTCCAGGCTGCGCCAATACACGTGGAGATTCACAAATCGAACCTGCCCGTAACCGCGTGAGCCGTGCCCGCCGAGATAGTCGTCTTCCAACAGCTGCAGACCAGTAAAAATTTCGTTCACATCTTCTTCCATGTTTGCAGACGCTGTTTTTTCCCAGACGTTATACACCATTTGAAAGTGAAACTGCGCCCCCCGTGGAACTCGCTCAATCTGCCGCGGATTGGCGGCACAGGTAATTCGGTCCAGGGCATTTTCAAACTTCACTTCGGTCAAGTAATAGCCGCTTTCCATCTCCGATAGCTTTTGTTTGCTCGCATTTGTTAAGCGCGCGTCCCGCACATAGAGCGCAGCCGGCAAATTGGTTTCCACAATGCCTTTTGTACGGCTCACGCCAAATAGCCTACAGATAACACACGTTTTTTCTCCGCATTCGTGAAGATGAACTTCCACATCGCCGACTTTCATCTTGCGGATAAACCTGTATTTTTCCGGTTCCAGCGCATGACGATAGCGTTCCAATAGACTGCGCAGTTTTCCTTTCAACGAGCTACCGGGGATATAGGGTTCACGCGTGACCGGATCGCGAATAACCAACAAGTCAACTCCCCCGATGTCACTCGTCTCACGGCTGCTTCCGATATGGAGGCCGGTGAGACATTCAATCTCGCCCTCAATCAATAGCTTGCCTGCGAAGCTGTTCCCTTTCATTCCGGTCATCCCCTTCCCTTCCTACTCGTTACCGCCATAAAATTTGTGGTACGCCACCACGGCACGAACGAAGCGCACAAGCTGTTGAAAATCTTTCCATCCCTCTATGCGATCAATCATGGGGTCAATCACCGCTAATAGTGGCCGGACCGCCTTGTTGCGCCCCGCAGCATACGCCAGAAGAACTTTGAGGTATACCACTTGATCCTTACAAAATCCTTCTGGACCCTCCAACCGAACGTCGACTTCCACTTTCAAGACGGCTCCCATGAAGCGGCGGATTTGGGCCATCTTGAGGTCATGAGCCAGAAGCGCACCCAACACATTGGCCCATGTAACCAGCTTCTCTTCCGGTATTGCCGAAAGACGTTCTACCTCACAAACTTTACGGACGATGTCATTTTGTATAATCGATTCCTTCGTATCACCGAGAATTGAATCCAAGCGATTATCTATTTGTTTTTTTACCGGATTGTTTGCTTCTACATATTTTTGATGAAGAAGATCGATAACGCTAACCATTTCTTGGTCATCATTAAGGAGGTAGTCCCGGCATTTCCTTTTAACATTTTTCGTAAACTCTTTCTTCCATTTTTCCGAAGAGAGAATGTGATACCATACAGCTCGCTCAACCGGAGGTTTGTTATCCAAAAGCTGCTGAACCTCCTGTAGGGCCAAATCAGTCGGCCTATTCATCATTTTCCTTTGTCCCCCTCAACATATGCTTTAAAATTTTCAACATGGGAGGAAGATACGTTTTTAGCGCTTCATCACTCAAACTCATCGCCAACAGCGATCGGTAGAATCTTTCAACTTTCTCGTTACGTCCTTTTTTTTCACCGCTGATGACGCGGGAAAACAGATAGTACAGTTGCGGCAATATCCATGCTCTGTTTCCGCTCATTCCGGGTTCCGTGGTGTTGTAGGCTTCGATCAAGGCAGCAAATCGGTTAAGGAAATTTCGTGAAAACGCCGCTTTGACGGTGAGCTGTTCCAGCGTGAGGACGTCGCCAAAAATGCGAAAGTATTCGCGTAACCTCTCAAGTTCCTGCCAGGTTAATACCGCACCAAACAAGGCAAAACGATCACGCCCGCCATCTTTAGCCCCGGCTTCGGCTGCCCCCGCCAGATCAGCCAGTTTGTACAACGCTACTTTTTCATCGGAAACAACCAGCCCTCCGGAAAGGGTGATATCCGGGTTATCCCCGGTGTACTTCCGAAAATCGTGATAAATGGCGCGGGCGGCCTCAAGCACGGAATCCCAAGCTCCTACCAAGAAAAGGTCGTCTCCTCCGGCGTACACCACATTGACCACAAATTTTCGTGGAGGAAGTGGGAGAAACCCCCCCTCCTCTTTTTTTAAGAGCTGGGGAAGATAGTACTTAAAGTAAAGGTTAAGACGTGCGGACAACTCACTCATTCGGGCAAACGTCAACCGGTCAAGTCCCCGGGCAAAGATCTGGCCGAGGCGATCCACATCCATGCGCAATACGCCGATGCGCTTGTCTCCTACTGCTTGTCCCGCCAGTTCACGAAATTCGCTCTGGCTAAAGTACGATCCAAGCGGAAAGGCGCGAACCGGCCAAGTCCCATCGGGCAAATCCCAGGGGGTCACGACCCGGTATTCCGTGAGGATATCGTCCTCCCTGACGGTGCCAAATGCATACGTGGCTTCGTAAACAGGAACGGTAAGAACACCTTGGTTCGATTTCTTGATCTCATAAAACCTCTCGATTGTGGCCAGTGTTCTTCCCAAATCTATCATTAAGCGGCAGAAACCGCAAAGCTCATATACGTCGCCGTCAAGTTCGACAGGCTTGATGTCATCGGACTGATGGCAAACCTCGCATTCGGTTTCGACAGGACGGGGCCCCAAAAACTTCGGGTCCTGCGTCAAGAATTCTTCCCATTTGCCGTTTTTCTGCATGTGCAATTCGCGGTGCAACTCTCCCCAGGCCGCAGATAGGCCGTCAGTGTCACCTCTTAAGTCGGCACCGCTTAGCGGTATCGCCGCAACACAGAGATAGAGAAGCGTTCCATATCGTTTATAAAGCCAAGCATTGAACCGCTGCTGGAAAGATCGGATTTGCTCCAAGCATGCGGACGTATTGGGAGCAAGCAGATAGAAACCGCCACCGGAAGCATAAATCAAGTGGGAACGTCCGAAAGACAAGGTTCGACACAGCTGGCTGGCAGCACTTTCAATGAGAAGATCCAAATAGAACGAGCGGGCCCGCAGCGTTTTAAGAGCCGCCTTTGAGCCAATCGTATAGATGAAATTCTGAATCCCAGACAGGTCGGCTCCCACCAACAGATAACGGGATTCGTGCCGATGCCGGATGACGTCCCGAAGATCGTCGCGCTGCCAGTCGTACCCCTGGTCACGAAGGTAGCAATAATTGCACCAACTAAGAGCTGCCGTGGTTTTGAGGTGCTGGTAAAGCGATGTGACGGAACGGGCCTGTTCCGATCCGTGAGTCTGCTTAGGTACCAGGCTTACGTATTTTTCCAGAAGCAATAGTAACCTGTCCTCTTGCCAATTCTCCCTTCGCTGCAAACCTTCCCGTAGACCTTCCCACACTTTACGGTAAACGGAATTGAACGCCTCCCGAGAAATTTGTTCCGCCAGAACCGGGTACGGGGTATCTTCCAGGAGCCCCGGCTGCCATAGATGGCGCTGCCTATTTTCCGATCGTTCTTCATCCAACGTTACCCGGTCAAAGATCACGTCTAAACCATCTTCACCATGATTCCCGTCAGCAATGTTCCTTTCCTGTTCCATGCCGGAGGCAATGGAATCGGCCTCCGCCACCAGGTAAACAAGGTTTTGGATCTCCCGCGGGATCTGATACGCATCAGCAGGCAAACCCGAATCCATCAAGCCTCCAGGTTGCAACCGAATGACTTCCTGTACTTCATGAGGCAATTCCATCTCCTTGGCCCATTGATACCCCAATTCTCGGGGACTCCGACCGTCCCGTTGATCCGGTGAAAGAGCACGGAAGATGACCTCTCCGATGTCGTGCAACAGAGCGGCCAACACAATACGTTCACGCTTCAATCCGATTGCCCCTCCTCCTCAATGCTCACCTCATACCGACCGAATCCAAATGAAAGGCTCTTCCCTACTCCTAACACCTCTCCAGCTTTGATGTACGGATACAGGTCAGTAAGATCTCCTTGATACCTGACTTTGCCCACAACCCCTCCCAATTTCATGTCCATCTGCTGTGTAGTGGAATAGCGACGGTAGTCAAACCATCGAAGGGAACTGCAGACCCTCCTAATCGTTGCTGCCTTTTCTAGCAAGCGGGCTGCATCGAGAACCGGATATCGACCAGTGGTCCAATAATAAAGGCTCGTCATCCTCCGCAAGACAGACCGGAACAGCACATGAAATTCCAAATCGTCGGTAAGCCGATTCAGATGTTTTATGCGCAACGGACTCAAGGTCCGAACGGTTAAGGTTTGCACTTCCAGGAAGTCGATGTAGTCACCCAAAGGTAGCGGATGGACGTTTTCCAATCGAATGGAAGCGTTCCGCGAAAAAATGACGTTTTTCTGCCCTCCGGGAGAAAGGGAATAAATGCGGTCCACTACGAAACGTCCTCTTTTCCCATTTTCATTGCGCAATCCAATTCCTGTTCTACTCATATTTTCCAAACAGAAATAAAAGTAAGGATAATAGGAAACGGCTGTACCCATTAAACGAAGATATACGGTAACAGATGTTCCCGCTTTTACATGCGTTGGAGTGGAAGGTGCGAAAAAGCTGAGATAAGGAGGTGAAGAATTCCCGGCCGGCATATTTCCGCGTGATGCGGAAAATAGCTGGAAATACGCGCAAATCTGTTGCAAGTGGCATTCCTGACACGGGTAGTGTTTCGAATAGATACAAACAGTGGTACGAAACGACGTTCCCAAAGCTGCTCGCAGAGCATTTTCCCGAAAAAAAGGCAGCCGGATGTCCTCTTCGGCCACCAAGCGAATTTCGAGGTCGAGGATTCGCAAATCATCCCACAACGATCGGCATTCGGATACCATTACGCTGAAAGGGCCCCCCATTTCAGAAAAAACCGTTCAGCAT
The DNA here is from genome assembly GCF_014646935.1 of Calditerricola satsumensis. Lineage (GTDB taxonomy): Bacteria > Bacillota > Bacilli > Calditerricolales > Calditerricolaceae > Calditerricola > Calditerricola satsumensis. Next base: position 11,228 of record NZ_BMOF01000057.1, read on the forward strand.
ATCAATGCATCCAAAACAATACCCTTGTTACCTTCTTTCGACATGTCTTTCCTTTTTCCTTCTTCCTTTTTCGACAAAAAAGTTGCGGTTTTCATAACTAAAACGAATAACAGAATCCACCTGTCTCAACTCTCTCCCATTCCCAACCGCACCACCTCCCTCAACAAATAAAACGGCACCTCCTTGTTCTGCCGCCAGATGCGCGCAAACTGGCGGCGGTCCACCGGGTGCGGCTCGCGGCCCACTTCCAGGGTAAAGGCCGGTACGCCGAAGGTGGCGATCACCCAGTCGGTGTAGCCGCCGCCGTAGGCCGAGCGGTCGTCTTCCGGGATGAGGCGGTAACCGGTCAGGCGGGCCAGCCCTTCCGCCAGCGCCCGGTCGCGGCGCAGCCGCTCGCCGGTTTGCCCAAAATACCAATAAATCTCCTCGCCGGCGGTGTGGTAGGCCAGCGTGGCGCACGGGCGCAGCGTCTGGGTCAGCGCGATCATCGCCTGCACCTCCGGCTCCGTGGCCGGGCGCGTGCCGGGATAGAAGGCGGCCGCCGGCCCGTCCACCACCTGGCGCAGCCCGCTCCAGCCGGCGTCGTACTGCCGGTTGAGGTCGACGCCGCGCACGTTGGCCTTCCACAAGTCAAACCGCACCCATCCGTTGCGGCACAGCATCGCGCGCAGCTGCGCCTCCGGAACGCCCACGGCCGCCGGCCCGCGGGTGGCCAGCTCCACGCCGTCGGGATTGACCACCGGCACCACGACGAGTGCCACGCGATCCAAGAGCGCACGCACCGAAACGCCGTCCCATCGTGCGTCGGTGGCGTATGCGTGCGCGTAGCGCCACAAAAGCGCCACAGCGAGCCAGGTGGTCGCCCATTCGCGCGCGTGGTGGCTGGCGTTGAGGAGCACGCAGCGCGTTCCCGTCCCCACCCGCACCGCATGCAAGGGACGGTTCTCCACCGAGCGTCCGAATTCCCAACGTTCGATCAAGCCGGCGTAACGCGCCTGAAGCCGCGCCAAATCGCGCTCGAGGTCCGCCAACGTGTAACGCGCGTCCATGTCGCTCCCTCCACACGGTTGTTCCGCCAACTCGGCATAGGCAAAGGCCCCAATGCGCCGTATAATGGCATTGGGAAACGTTGTGAATCCCGCAACAACCCAAGCCGAGAGAGAGAAAGGAGTCCACCCATGATCGTCCCGCATCCTCTCGTTCTGCGCGGCCAGCGGATCCAGCTTCGTCCGGTGCAGGGGTCGGACCTGCCGCACTTGCGCAGCTTATGGGCCAACCGCCACGTCATGAGCCATGTCGGGTACCCCAAAGGCATCCGACTGAGCAAAGATAAGGTGGCCGCCTGGTTCTCCGGGTTGTACCGCGATTGCGATTTGTCCGTCAACCCGTATCGGATGGTCGTAACCGATTATGACGGCCACTTCCTCGGCGAAGCGTGCATCGGCCAATTGAGCCGGGAAGGGATCAGCACGCTGGAAGTGAAGCTGCTCCCCGCCCACTGGGGAAAAGGCTATGGACGGGAAACGCTGGCCTTGCTCGTCCACTACTGCTTTGTCCACTTGCGCATCCCGGCGCTTCAGGCCGCACCGGCTATTACCAATTTACGCGCCATTCGCATGGTTGAGGCGCTCGGCTTCGAATCGACCGGCGAAACCTACGACTGGGTGCCGCCGCGGGCGCTGAGAAAGACCGCCGTTCCCTACCAGTACACCCTGTTCACCCTGCCCCGTGCCCGCTACGCTGAGCGTTCGGCCACCTCCGAAACCCAGCCCTTTTCCGCCATCCAGGCCACCGCACCCACCGCTCCCTGAACGGGGTGAGCGGTGGGTTTGTTATTGGACGCAGAACCGCGGGGTTCCTTTGACACGGATTTTCCCCGGAGCTATAATTTTTCCCTAGGGAAACTTTTGCGGTTCAAACCAACCTTTTTTCCTTGTCACAATTTCAATCGGTCGCCCATAAATTGCTTCGTGATCGGTTTCGTTTGCACAGAAAGAAGAATCCAGTAGGTTCATCCCATTCGCGACACAAGGGGGAAAATTGCGTGAACAAACAAACCACAAACGCGGATGACGGATGGAAAAACACTGCTACGCGTCCTACACTTCCCGAAGTATACCGCTCGTTGAACATCCCCAAAAATGGGTCTTGGTTCCGAAAAGTTCTCGCCTTTCTCGGCCCCGGATATTTGGTGGCCGTTGGCTATATGGACCCTGGAAACTGGGCCACCGATCTTGCGGGCGGTTCCATGTTCGGGTATACGCTGTTGTCGGTGATTTTCATCTCGAACCTCATGGCCATTTTGCTGCAGGCACTGGCCGTAAAATTCGGGATTGTTACGGGTCAAGATCTCGCACAAGCCTGCCGAGAACGGTACAGCAAGCCGGTTGCGTTCGGGCTTTGGATCCTCGCAGAACTCATGATTGTTGCAACGGACCTGGCGGAAGTGCTCGGGGCCGCCATCGCGCTCAACCTGTTATTCGGAATTCCTCTCTTCGTCGGCGTCCTGATCACGGTCCTCGACGTTCTGCTGATTCTTCTTCTTCAAAACAAAGGTGTTCGGCTGATCGAATCCATTGTGATCGGTTTGATTTCCGTAATTGGCATCTGTTTTGCCGTTGAGCTGTTTTTATCAAAACCCGATATGAACGAGGTGCTGGGCGGATTTCTTCCGACGTCGGAGCTTCTGACCAACCCGGAGATGCTGTATATTGCCATGGGGATTCTCGGCGCCACGGTCATGCCGCACAACCTGTATTTGCATACGTCGATCGTCCAAACCCGAAACTTTGAGCCGACGAAGCAAGGCATGCGGGAAGCCATACGGTTTGCCACACTCGATTCCACCATTGCCCTGCTGTTCGCCTTCTTTATCAATGGCGCCATCCTGATTTTGGCTGCCTCGACGTTCCATCAGGCGGGCCATACAGACGTTGCAGACCTTGCCGACGCCTATCACCTCTTGACGCCGCTGTTGGGGACAACGCTCGCCAGCATCCTCTTTGGCGTCGCCCTGCTGGCTTCGGGACAGAACTCTACCCTCACCGGTACCCTCTCCGGGCAGATCATCATGGAAGGCTTCCTCAACATCCGGTTGAAACCCTGGCTCAGGCGCTTGATCACGCGGGCGGTCGCCGTTGTCCCCGCCATCATCGTGACGGCTGTGTCGGGCGAAAAGGGAACCACAGAGCTGCTGGTGTTGAGCCAAGTGATCCTCTCCCTGCAACTTCCATTTGCAGTGGTGCCGCTCGTCAAGTTTACCAGCGACAAAAAGATCATGGGATCCTTTGCAAACCCGTTGTGGCTAAAAATATTGGCGTGGCTGGTGACCGCCATCATCGTAGGCTTAAACCTTTACCTGCTGTTCTCCACTTTCGTCCAACGTTGAGTAAGAATCAAAATAAATGGCGAAAACGAAAACGCGAGATTTCCCTTCGCGGAAACCCCATACCGTGCAGGGGGAAGGGAAATCCCGCGTTTTTTTGTACTATTCCGTCGGCGGAGCCTCGCATTGCAGCGGCCGACTCGCTTCAATGCGCCCGCCGTGGGACGACACCATCCCGCCTCCGAGCCCCTCGTTGAGCATGCGGTCAACATCGAGAAAATAGCGGTCGCGCCCCTCGTGATCGACATCAGACGCCTGTGGGAAATCCGGTTTCCGCTTGTCGTCCATCTCCATCGCCTCCGCCCTTAGTATGCGTAGTTGAGTCCGTAATCTTGTGTAAAAAGACTCTCTGAAAAAAGTCAGAGAGCCATTTCCAATCCCCCACGGTTAGAATGGAGCTTGAACCACCATAGAAAACACCAAAAGGGAGAGGGGATTGAAAGGGCTCAATACCAGATTACCGTAGATGCGGAGCTTTTGCACCACCTTTTTCTCCGCGACGCAAAGGACGATGCTCTCGCCAAGCTCCCTCAAGCAATAAGCTATTTTCTTCGTTTTGCTCACCCATTCGCATGTTTACTCCCTCGGCGAAATCAGAATTATTTCCTATTTGTTGATTATAAGTTGAATATTGG
>NZ_BMOF01000058.1 GCF_014646935.1 Calditerricola satsumensis
TCGCTTTTGTTCCCTTGGCTTGGTTGACCTCGCATCCACAATTATTGACCTAGAGCCACACTCCCCTTGACATCGACGCGCAAGCGGGGCATAATCATCACTAACAACACCAACAACAGGCGGACACGGCCGCGTGTTGACAGGCGGATCGCACGCTTCGGATCGGCGCAGGCACGCGCCATCCGGTGCAACAGGCGCGATGAACGGGAGCAGTAGGCGTCGCACGGACGTCCAGAGAGCGAGGCCCGCCGGCTGCAAGGCCTCGCCGTCACGGCCGCCGAACCCGCCCGGAAGCGCGTCGGGGAAAACCCGACCGGTTGCCGCCCCGATACGGCGGCGAGAGTGGACGGCGAAGGCCCAGCGCCCGCCGTCAAAAAAGGTGGTACCGCGGAAGAGCAACGCCCTCTTTCGTCCTTTTGGCGAAGGGGGGCGTTTTTGTTTGGCGCGCGATTCCGATGTTGGTCTGAACAAAGGAGGGGGAACGCGATGGCCTTGCAAAAAACGATCGCCTTTCTCGGCGCCGGCTCGATGGCCGAAGCGCTCATCGCGGGGGTGATCAACAAGGGGGTGGTGGCCCCCCACAAGATCCTCGTCACGAACCGGCAAAACCGCGAGCGCCTCGCAGAACTGGCCAAGCGGTACGGCGTGCGAACGGCCACCGACAAGCGCGAGGCTGTACGCGAAGCCGACGTGATCGTGCTGGCCATGAAGCCCAAGGATGTGGGCGAAGCCCTAAAGGAAGTGGCCGACCGCGTGCGGGCCAACCATCTGATCATCTCCGTCGCCGCCGGCGTGCCGATCTCCTTTATCCAGTCGTTTTTCCCCCACCCCGTGCCCATCGTCCGGACGATGCCCAACACCTCCTGCCACGTCGGGCTGTCGGCCACCGGCATCGCCCTCGGCCCCTACGCGGCGCCGTGTCACGAGACGCTGGTGCGGAAGCTGTTTGACGCCATCGGCATCACCTGCGTGGTGAAAGAGGAACAGCTCGACGCCGTCACGGGGCTGTCGGGCAGCGGGCCGGCGTACATCTACTTCCTCGTCGAGGCGATGGAACAGGCCGGGCAAAAGGCCGGCCTCGCGCCGGAGATCGCCCGCCGGCTGACCGTGCAAACCCTGCTCGGCGCGGCGCACATGCTCCTCGAGACGCGCGAAGAGCCGTCTGTCCTGCGCGAAAAGGTCACGTCGCCGGGCGGGACAACGATGGCCGGCCTCGAGGTGCTGCGCACCCACCAATTCCAAGAAGCGATACAGCGCGCCATCCTGCGCGCAACGGAACGCGCAAAAGAATTGGGACAGCTCGTCAGCGCAAAGGTCCATTCCCGTTGAACAGCAACGGGAATTTTTTTGTGTTGCAAAACAGATGTGTTGCAAAACAGAGGAACATGTTATAATACAAGTGAATACACTGCAAGCACCAACGCGCGCAAGGGGAGTGGAAGCATGGCGCTCCGGCTCATCATCACCGAGAAGGCGGCGGAATTCTACCGGCAGGAACTCGACGTCCAAGAGGGCGAGGCGCTGCGCCTGTTCGTGCGCATTGGCGGCGTCGGCCACGTGGGGTACTCCTTCGGCATCCAAAAGGATCGCATCACGCCGCATGATCACGTCGTTCGCGTCCGGGATGTGGCCTTTGTGGTCCGCGACGACGACGCCTGGTACCTGGACGGCATGACCATCGATCTGGACGGCAGCGACGAGATCGTCGTCTCCCACGAGCGGTTCGCGCGGCTCGATCACCCGGTTGAGGAACGCGAACCCGCGCTGGTGGGATGACGCGGACAAATGGAATGCTCCGAACGGGCGGGATGATGGAAAAGGGACGGCGTTTGCCGTCCCCCTTTTTTGCGCGCCCATACCGGCCGGTGCACCGCCGATTCGGTTGCCGCACGCGGCTGCCCCGCTTAGGCGTTGACGTCAACCACCACGCGCCCGCGCACCTTGCCCTGCAGGATGTCGCGGCCGACGGCAACCGCCTCCTCGAGGGACACCACGTGCGTCATCGCCTCCAGCTTGTCCAGCGGCAAATCGCGCGCCAGCCGCTGCCACGCCTGCTCGCGCCGCTCGCGCGGGCAATACACCGAGTCGATCCCCAGCAGGTTGACGCCCCGCAAGATGAAGGGGAAGACGGTGGTCGTCAGCTCGCTACCGCCGGCAAGCCCGCACGCGGCCACGCTGCCCCCGTAGGCCACCGAGCGCAAGAGGCCGGCCAGCGTTTCGCCGCCCACCGTGTCCACGGCTCCGGCCCACTGCTCGGAATCGAGGGCCTTGCCCGACGGCGTCGCCAGCACCCTGCGGTCGAGGATGCGCTGGGCCCCAAGGAAACGCAAATAGTCGTGGAGTTCGGGCCGCCCGGTCGACGCCACGACGCGATACCCGAGCTGGGCCAGCAGAGCCACCGCAATGCTGCCCACGCCGCCCGCCGCGCCCGTCACCACCACTTCCCGCTCCCCCGGCACCACGCCGTGCTCCTCCAACGCCATGACGCACAGCATCGCCGTGAAGCCCGCCGTGCCGATGGCCATGGCCTGCTTCAGGTCAAGGCCCTGCGGCAGCGGCACCACCCACTCCGCCTTGACCCGCGCGTACTGGGCATAGCCGCCCCAATGGCGCTCGCCGATGCCCCATCCCGTCACGATCACCGGGTCGCCCGGCCGCACGTCGGGCGCGGTCGACTCCTCCACCACCCCGGCCAGATCGATTCCCGGCACCATCGGATACCGCCGTACAATCCGCCCGGGCACGTGAAGGGCCAGCCCGTCCTTGTAATTCACGCTGGAATACGCCACCTTGATCAAAACCTCTCCCTCCGGCAAGGCCGACCGCTCCACCTCCCGCAGCGCGCAGCGCACCTCGCCGCCTTCCTGTTCCAGCACCAGGGCCCGAAACGTCGCATTGGACATTCCTGCCGCACCTCCCGCTGAATCGATTCCCGAACAGGATTAGTATATCATTTTTCACAATGGCGCGAATGGCGCCAATCCTCGCGCATCGGTTGCGGCGCATAGGCAAGCGCTTCCGTTTCGCATACTAACGGTGCGCACATCCGATCGCCGCGAAAGGAGGAGCCGTTCGTGTACACGCCGCAATCCTTCATGGGCCCCACGTACCAACCCGCCTTCGGTGCGGGCACAGCCGCGCAGCCGCAAGCCGGCATGCGCTGGAGCGCGCCGCCCGAGGTGGTGACGACGAAGGACCTGGCCTACCTCAAGGACAGCCTGTCGTGGGAGCTCTTGGCGATGAAAAAATGCCACCACTTCGCCCAGGAGTGCAGCGATCCGCAGCTCCGCCAGGCCCTTGAAGAGGCCTGCCGGATGCATCAGCGGCACTACGAGATGCTGCTCGCCCACTTGCGGACCGATCGTCCCACTTCCCCCGCTCCGGGGCAGCCCGTCTAAGGAGGGACAACCATGCAACAACCGCCGACCAACCAGAAAATCGCCAATCCCAAGCCGCCCGGCGAGCCGCAGGTGAAGGGGCCGCAAATGAACGACCGCGACCGGGCCAACGACGTGCTGGCCACGGAAAAGTACCTGTGCCACAACTACACGATCATGGCCATCGAGGCCAGCCACCACCGCCTGCACCAGGACGTGCTGGCCATCCTGAACGAAACCCACCAATGCCAGCGGCGCCTGTTCAACCTCATGTTTGAAAAAGGATGGTACAAACTGGAGGCGGCCCCGGCCTACGAGGTGCAAAACGCCTACCAGCAATATGCCGGGTACCGCACGCAGTTTCCCCTGCTCGGCGCGGGAGGGGCAACGACCCAGCCGACAGCGCCGATGATGTGAGCCCAAAAAACGCCCTTGTCCGCATCAACAAGCGGAGGCAAGGGCGTTTTTTCGCGTCATTCCCGATCCCGCTCGGCCAAACGACGCGCGATGGGATCCAGAACAAAGCGGCATTCCGGCACACGGCCACCCCGCGCTCACGCATCGATCCCGTCGACCGGACGCCGTGCGGCCCCGCTGCGCCGCGCAATCCAGAGGATGGGGAGCATGCCCAGCAGGGTGAGCCCGCCGAACAGGACATAGGTGCCAAAGATGCTATAGCGGTCCATCACCAGGCCGCCCAGAAAGTTGCTGGCCACCGTTCCGAGCCCATGGCCGAATGCCGCGAAGATGCCCAGGGCCGTCGCCTGCAGATTCCGCGGCGCCAGTTCGCGAACGAGAGGCGGTGCGGCGGCCAGGTACAGGCCGACAGAAAAGCCTTGCAAAAGGAACAGCGCAAGCACGGCCCACAGCGGCGGCGCCGTGGCGTACCATAGCCACCGCCCCGCCGACACCGCGCTGGCCAGAAGAAGCGTTCCCGCCAGCCCCCAGCGCCGCACAAACCAATCGGCGGTGCGCAAAAAGATCACTTCGCTTCCGGCAAAGAGCAAAAAGGCCAGCCCGATGCTCGCTACCGACCCGCCCAAGGCTTGGAACAGCAGGCCGAAGTAAAGGTTGTTCCCGTTGATCGGTCCGAACACCAAAAAGGCGCTGAGCACAAAGAACGCGTAGGGCGGGAGGCGCAAGAGGTCGCGCAGCCCCCGCCACAGCCGCACCTGCTGTGTCTCCTCCCCCTGATCGGGCAGGCGGCGGACGATCCATACGGAGGCGATGAGCGCCGCCGTGTACAAGGGGAACAGCACCCCAAGTCCAAAGGCTTCGGCCGCCTTCCCGGCCACAAACGCCGCCGAGGCGAACCCAACCGCGCCCCACAACCGGATGTTCCCGTAAGCGACGCCGCTTCTTCGCGCAAACCGCAAGGCCAGGCTGTCGGAAATCGGCACGATGGCGCTCTGAAAGAGATGCAACCCGACCAGCAGGGCGAGCATGGCCGCAAACCCGTCGGCCGCGAGAAAGCCGAGGGCGATCGTCCCTGAGGTGACAAGGGCCACGATCAGCACGCGGCGCGGCTGCCCCGTGGCGTCGCAGATCATGCCCCACGCCGGCTGCGCCACGATGGCCACGAATGAGCCCACGGCCGTCAGCACACCGATTTCCGTCCCCGAGAAGCCCTTGGCCTCCAGAAAACGCGACAGGAGCGGATAGACGGCACCGAACGCAAAAAAGAGGCCCAAAAACAGCGCGTTGAGCCGCAGGTACGTTCCCCGCCACGAAACGGCGGCGCGCCCAACCTCCTGCGTCTTGGCCAACGACACGCCCATTCCCCTCCCCCGTTCGCCACAATCCGGCTCCTCGCCCGCGACCGAACCTTCGGGGCAGGCGTCCGCTGATACGACGAACGCACAAAAAAAGAATAAAGAAACCCGCCACCGGGTGTCCCGGTGCGGGCTTTTGGCTATGTAGTGGTGCTGGCGGAGGGACTTGAACCCACGACCTACGCATTACGAGTGCGCCGCTCTACCAACTGAGCTACGCCAGCACGGTTGCGACCGCTGTCGCCGATCACGATTTACAATTTACACGAGGTTTGCGGGAAAGTCAAGAGGAATGTTTTGGCGAAGGCAGGGGGGTGGGTTATCCTAGACAGGGAAGGGTACCGAAGGAGGCAGACGCGATGGACGGCAAACCGGCCAAACGGCACAACAAGTGGATGACGTTCACCGTGCCGGCCGACTGGGACGGCCGAACGGTGCGCACCGTCCTCAAGGAACACCTGCTTTTGTCCAATCGGATGATCAACCGCCTGACGCGGATGCGCGGCATTCGGCTCAACGGGCGGATGCCGTGGCTCGAACGCCCGGTGCGCGCCGGCGACCGGCTGGCCGTGGCCATCCGTCCCTGGGAGACACCGGACCTTACGCCGGAGCCGGTGCCCTTTGGCCTCGTCTACGAAGACGAGGACCTGCTCGTCGTCGACAAGCCGGCGGGGATCAACGTGCACCCGGTGCGCCGCCATGAGCGGGGCACCCTCGCCCACGGCATCGCCTACCACTGGCAGCAGCAGGGCGTGGAGGCCCGCGTGCGCCCGGTGCACCGCCTCGACCGCGACACCTCGGGCCTGCTTCTCGTGGCCAAACACGCCTACGCCCACCAGCTTCTCGACCGCGCCCTGCGCGAAAAGCGCATCCGCCGCGTCTACCTGGCCGTGGTGCACGGCCGCCTGGCCGAGGGCACGGGCATCATCGACGCGCCCATCGCGCGAGAGCCGGGCCATCCGCTGCGCCGCCGCGTCGACGAGCACGGCGAGCCGGCCGTCACGCGCTACCGCGTGCTTGCGCAAACCGACGACGCGTCGTTTGTCGAGGCGGAATTGGAGACGGGGCGGACGCACCAGATCCGCGTCCACTTCGCCCACCTCGGCCACCCGCTGTTCGGCGACCGGCTGTACGGCGGCGCCACCGATCGCATCGCCCGGCAGGCCCTGCACGCCGCCCGGCTGGCCTTCACCCACCCGCTGACCGGCGCGGCGATGGCCTTTTCGTCGCCCCTGCCGGAGGACCTAAAGGACCTGGTAAAAGCGCTGGGTCTCTCGGTGCCCGATGACGCCCTCGGATTGGACGCGCCGGCCAACGTTCCCGAACCCGGCGCGCCCACCTGAGCCGGCGAATCGCGCCGGCAGCAGCCCCGCAAAAACTTCTCGTTGCCTTTTGCCCCTCGCTGCGCTACGATAAGGGTGACAGCCAACCGCATACCGCACACGGGAGCTCGGGGAGCCGGGCTGAGAGGGTGACCAGGAATCCGTCACCGACCGTTTGAACCTGACCAGGGTAATGCCTGCGCAGGGACCGTGCACCGACGCACCAGGCGTTCACGCGCGGCCGCCATTCCCTGGCGGCCTTTTTTCGGGTCTTTCACCCCATTCGCAATTGCTCGTCTCTTCTCGCCCTGATCCTCTCCCTTCAGGCCCCCGCCTCCGTGTGGACGTGCGGCGCTGTCAAACCCTACCGCAAAGGAGGATGCGCCATGTCCACACGCAAGCTGAACCTCTCCATCGCCTCCTACGCAAACTTCTTCCCAAACAGCCGAAAGGTGTACGTGCAGGGCTCGCGCCCCGACATCCGCGTGCCGATGCGCGAAATCACCCTCAGCCCCACAAAAGGGCTGGGCGGCGAGGAGGAGAACCCGCCCCTGCGCGTCTACGACACGAGCGGGCCGTACACCGACCCCAGCTACACCGTCGACCTGGAAAAGGGCCTGCCCAAGCTGCGGCGCAACTGGATCCTTGAGCGCGGCGACGTGGAGGAGATCGTCGGCCACAAGGGGCGGCGCGTCCTCCGCGCCAAAGCCGGATGCGCGGTCACGCAGATGGCCTACGCCAAGCGCGGCATCATCACGCCGGAGATGGAGTTCGTCGCACTGCGCGAGGGGATGGACCCGGAATTCGTGCGCCAGGAGGTGGCCCGCGGCCGAGCGATCATTCCGGCGAACATCAACCACCCGGAGACGGAGCCGATGATCATCGGGCGGAACTTCCACGTCAAGATCAACGCCAACATCGGCAACTCCGCCGTCGCCTCGTCGATCGAAGAAGAGGTCGAAAAGATGACGTGGGCCATCCTGTGGGGCGCCGACACGGTGATGGACCTGTCGACGGGGAAGAACATCTATGAAACGCGGGAGTGGATCCTGCGCAATTCCCCCGTCCCCATCGGCACCGTGCCCATCTACGAGGCCCTCGAGAAGGTGGGCGGCAAGCCGGAGGAGCTGACGTGGGAGGTCTACCGCGACACGCTCATCGAGCAAGCCGAACAGGGCGTCGACTACTTTACCATTCACGCCGGCGTGCGCCTGGCCTACATCCCGCTTACGGCCCATCGCGTCACGGGCATCGTCTCCCGCGGCGGGTCGATCATCGCCGCCTGGTGCCTGGCCCATCACGAGGAAAACTTCCTGTACACGCACTTTGAGGAAATCTGCGAGATCTGCCGCGCCTACGACGTGGCCATCTCCCTCGGCGACGGCCTGCGCCCCGGCTCCATCGCCGACGCCAACGACGCGGCCCAGTTCGCCGAGCTCGAGACCCTCGGCGAGCTGACGAAGATCGCCTGGGAACACGACGTGCAGGTGATGATCGAAGGGCCGGGCCACGTGCCGATGCACAAGATCAAGGAGAACGTCGACCTGCAGATGAAGATCTGCCACGAGGCCCCCTTCTACACCCTGGGCCCCATCGTCACCGACATCGCCCCCGGCTACGACCACATCACCTCGGCCATCGGCGCAGCGATGATCGGCTGGTACGGCACGGCCATGCTCTGCTACGTCACGCCGAAGGAGCACCTCGGCCTGCCGAACAAGGACGACGTGAAGGAAGGCGTCATCGCCTACAAGATTGCCGCCCACGCCGCCGACGTGGCCAAGGGCCATCCGCGGGCCCAGCAGCGCGACGACGCCCTCTCCAAGGCGCGCTTCGAGTTCCGCTGGCGCGACCAGTTCAACCTCTCCCTCGACCCGATCCGGGCGCAAGAATACCACGACGAGACGCTGCCGGCCGAAGGGGCGAAGACGGCCCACTTCTGCTCGATGTGCGGGCCGAAATTCTGCAGCATGCGCATCACCCACGACCTGCGCGCCTACGCCCGGGAGAAGGGCCTCGACGAGCAGGCGGCCATCGCCGAGGGGCTGAAGGAAAAGGCGGCCGAGTTTCGCGCCCGCGGCGGAGCGATCTACCAACGAACCTAAAATGCACGCCGCACAACCGATGGGGATTCCCCTCGAAGGCGGGGGGCCTCATCGGTTTTTTCTTGACGCGATTGCTATCAAGGTGATATCATGTTATTGAATTCTTTGACAACGCTCGAGAGGAGACCACACCATGCGGGAAAAACCCTTGTCCGCCGTCAACGGCTTTGTGGGGCTGGCCATCATCCTGGCGCTTATTGGCCTCGGCGCCGGGGTCCTCGGCACCACGGGGAATGGGGTGGGCATCGTCCTGATGGCGCTCGGCCTTCTTTTGGCCAGCGGCATCGTCATGGTGCAGCCCAACGAGGCCAAGGCCGTCGTTTTCTTTGGCCGCTACCTCGGCACCATCCGTGAAAACGGCCTCCACCTTACCTACCCGCTCACCACCCGCAAGCGCGTCTCGCTGCGCATCCGCAACTTCACGAGCGCCAAGCTGAAGGTCAACGACGTGGAAGGCAACCCCATCGAGATCGCCGCCGTTATCGCCTTCCGCGTGGTCGATTCGGCCAAAGCCCTCTTTGATGTAGACGAATACGAGCGGTTCGTCGAAATCCAGAGTGAAGCGGCCATCCGCAACATCGCCAGCCGGTATCCCTACGACCTGTTTGACCAGGAGGGGATCTCGCTGCGCAGCCACACCGAGGAGGTGGCCGCCGAACTGAAGGCCGACCTGCAAGAGCGGCTGGCCGTGGCCGGCGTTGAAGTGCTCGAGGCGCGCCTGACCCACCTCGCCTACGCCGCCGAGATCGCCGGGGCCATGCTGCAGCGCCAGCAGGCCAAGGCCATCGTCGCCGCGCGGGAGAAGATCGTCGAGGGCGCCGTGGGCATGGTGCAGATGGCCCTCGAAAAGCTGGAGCGGGAGGGGATCATCGCCCTGGACGAAGAGAAAAAGGCCACCATGGTCAACAACCTGATGGTGGCCATCGTGGCGGAGCGGCCGGCCCAGCCGGTGATCCACACCGGCACCATCTATTGAGGGGTGCCTGTGGAGGCTGGCCATGGCGCCGAAAAAACCGTTCCTCCTCCGCCTCGATCCCCAGCTGTATGACGTCCTGGCGCGATGGGCCGCCGACGAGTTCCGCTCCGTCAACGGGCACATCGAGTACCTGCTGCGCGAGGCCGCGCGGCGTGCCGGTCGCTGGCCAAAAGGAGGCACAGGCTCTTCACCGGCCGGCAGGACCGCTCCCAACGCCGCCGATGGGGACGGCTAGGCGATGACGGGCTGGCTCGCCTCGGGCAAGGTCAGGCGCGCCCCATCCAGCACACCGTCCCCGCACAGCGTGCGCAGCGTCAGGGCGGCCAAGGCCTTGGCCGCCACGGCCATGGCCCGCTCGTCGATGTCAAAGCGCGGGTGGTGATGCGGATAGGACGCCCCCACCTGCGGATTGCCCGCCCCGGTAAAGAAGAAGGTGCCGGGGACCTTCTGTAAATAGTAGGCGAAGTCTTCGCCGCCCATGATCGGGTCCATGCGCACGAGCCGGTTGGCGTTATAGACCTGCGAGAGGGTGTCGACCAGCAGGCGCGTCTCCCGTTCATGGTTGACCAGTGCCGGATACCCGCGCGTGTACGTGTAGCTATAGCGGGCGCTGGCCGCCGCGCAGACGCCTTGCACCACCCGCTCGATCTCCCGTTCCAGGAGATTGCGCACGCCCTCATCAAAAGAACGCGCCGTGCCCTCCAGAACGGCCTGCTCGGCGATGACGTTGAAGGCCGACCCGGCGTGGAACGACCCCACCGTCACCACCGCCGGCTGCACCGGATCGACCCGTCGCGCCACCACCTGCTGCAGCATGCTCACCAGCTGGGCACCGACGGCGATGGCGTCCACCGTCTCATGGGGGGCCGCCCCATGGCCGCCGCGCCCCTGCACCACGATGCGGAAAGCGTCGGCCGCCGCCATCATGGGGCCTTCCCGGTAGCCGATCGTTCCGAGGGGCAGGCCGCTCCACACGTGGGTGCCGAAGATGACGTCGACGCCCTCCAGACAGCCGTCTTCGATCATCGCCTTGGCCCCGCCGGGCGTCACCTCTTCGGCAAACTGGTGGATGAACACCACCCGCCCCGGCAACTGGTTACGAACGGCGCTCAATGCCCTGGCCACCCCAAGGAGGATGGCCGTGTGGGCATCGTGGCCGTAGGCGTGCATCACGCCGGGAACTTGGGAACGGTACGGCACCTCCTTTTCATCTTGAATGGGCAGGGCGTCAAAATCGGCGCGCAAAGCCACCGTAGGGCCGGGCGCCGCCCCTTCCAGCACCGCCACCACGCCGCGCCCGCCGACGCCCTCCCGCACGGCGAGGCCAAACGAACGCTGCAGCTCGGCGATGCGCTTAGGGGTCTCCACTTCCTGAAACGACAGCTCGGGGTGCATGTGAAAGTGCCGGCGCCAGGCGACCATGTCGGGATAGAGGCGATCCAGGTGGCGAAACACGGTCTGGAGCATAGGGATCCCCCCTGACGTTATTCCCCGATCCACAGCACCAACTTCCCAAACTGACGCGACGCCAGGAGCTTGTCAAACGCCGCGCGCGCCCGCTCCAGCGGGTATGCGCTGTCGACCACCGGCCGGATGCCGTGCCGCTCGACGAAGGCCACCATCTCGGCAAACTCTTCGCCGCTGCCCATCGTCGTGCCGAGCAGCGTGTACTGGCCGTAGAAGAAGCGGCGCAGGTCGAGCATCGCGTGGCTGCCGTATCCTGCGGCGAAGGTGATGAGCCGGCCGCCCGGTCGCAGCGAGGCCAGCGACTTGTCGAAGGTGACGCCGCCCACCGTCTCCACCACCACATCGGCGCCGCGGCCGTCGGTGGCCTCCTTCACCGCTTGTGGCCAGTCGCTCTCCGTATCGAAGGCCGCGTCGGCGCCGAGGGCCAGCGCCCGCTGTCGCTTTTCGGCGCTGCGGGAGGTGACGAGCACCCGCGCGCCCGCCGCCTTGGCCATCTGCAGGGCGAACAGGGCCACCGCGCCCCCGATGCCGGGGATGACCACCGTCTCGCCCGGCTGCACCCGCGCCCGCGTAAAGAGGGCCCGGTACGCCGTCAGTGCCGACAGGGGGAGCGCCCCGGCCTCCTCCCAGGTGAGGTGCGCCGGTTTGGGCACCGCGTTTTCCGCCGGCACCACCACGTACTCGGCGAAGGTTCCGTTGTCGGGCACGCCGAGGATGCGAAAGCCCTTGGGCGGGGCGTCGCTGCGCTTGGGCCACCCGAGGCTGGGGTTGACGAGCACCTCGTCCCCGGCGCGTACGGTCGTCACCCCGTTGCCCACCGCGTCGACCACCCCGGCCCCGTCGGAGCCGAGAACGGTGCCGGGTTCGACCGGCATGCGGCCTTCCACAAAGTACAAATCGCGATGGTTCAGGGCCGCCGCCTTCACCCGAATGCGCACCCACCCGGGCGGCACCTCCGGAACGGGCACCTCCCGAAGCACAAGCCCCTCCAATCCCGTGCGTTCCCATACCAGCGCCTTCATCCTCGCGCGCCTCCTTCCGCTTCATTGTGGAACAGGGCGATTCCTTACGGCGTCAAGAACCCGCGCGTTCCGCCGCCTTGAACGGATTCCGCCACTCCATCAGGGCGGCGTAGTTCCGCGACTCCTCGTCCTCCAGGTAGTCCGGGACCACGGCGAGGGGCGTGCGCCCGCACCGCAGGAGGAAGGTGATGACCGGATCGGCGAGCTCGCCACGCACCACGGCGTCCAGGTACTGCTCGGCCGTCATCCGGTCGGCCACGCGGTGGTACCCCGGCATGCGCCCCCCGCCGAGCAGGCGGTCGAGGCCCCTGTGCACGACCAGCTCGTACATCGACTGCATCAGCCACTTGCCCAGGCCCAGCCCCCGGTAGCGCGGCCGCACGCTGATGTCCACCACGTACAGCGTGTTGCCGCCCGGGTCGTGGTTGCGGATGTACCCGTTGTCGGTGATCTCCGCCCACGTGTGGTGGGGGTGCGCCGGGTCAAAGCGGACGATGAGCGTCGTCATCGAGCCGGCCAGTTCCCCGTTCACTTCCACGCACAGGGCGCCTTCGGGAAAGCGCGCCACGTGGCTGGCCAGCTGCTCCTCGTTCCACCACAGCTCCGAGGGAAACGGCGGCGGAAAGCATTCCTGCTGGATGCGGATCAGCTCGGCAAAATCGCGTTCCGTGTAGCGCCGAATCACCGCTTTCACCGGCCGGTCCCGGTCAAACACGTACAGCTCCTTGCGGTACATCAGCGGCACCTCTCTCCCACAACCGGTTTTCGCCAGGGGCGCAGGAACCCTCAGGCCCAATCGGGGTACAAATCCGTGCGTCGGTCGCGCCACGTGGTCACCGCCCCGCGCGCCCGCACCTCCTCGAGAAGGTCGAGGTCCAGGTCGGCCACCACCACCATGTCGTCGCCCACCACGCCCTCGGCCACGACGCCCCGCGGCGGGAAGGGAATGTCGTTGGGCGCAATCACCGCCGCCTGGCCGTAGTTGGCGCGCATGAAATCGACCGTCGGCAGCGATCCCACCGTGCCGGCGTTCACCACATACACCTGGTTCTCCACCGCCCGCGCGTGGCACGTGTAGCGCACGCGCCAAAAGCCCGGCTCGTTGTCGGTGCACGAGGGGCAAAAGATCACGTTCGCCCCCCTTGCCCGCGCCATGCGAGCCAGTTCCGGAAACTCCACATCGTAGCAGATGAGCACGGCGATCTTCCCTTTCTCCGTGTCGAACACGTGGAGCGCATCGCCTGGCGCCAGCTTCCATTCCCGCACTTCCGTCGGCGTCAGGTGCAGCTTGGCCTGCTCGGCCACCCGGCCATCGGGGAAAAACAGGTGCGCCACGTTGTACAGGTGGTCGCCGCGCCGCACCACATGGGTTCCGCCGATGAGCAGCATTCCCGTCTCGCGGGCCAGCCGGCCAAACAGCCGGCGGTACGCCTCGGTAAAGTCGGGCAGCGCGTCGATCGGCAGCGCGTTGCCGCGGCCGTCGCCGATGGACAGGAGCTGGGTGGTGAAAAATTCGGGAAAGAGGACCACTTCGGCGCCGAATTCCTGCGCCGTTCGCACGTAGTGGGTCACCTGGGCGGCAAACTCGTCAACCGAACGAATCGATCGCAGCGCATACTGCACCGCCGCAACGCGCATGCGCATGTTCATCACCTTTCCTTTGCCCCTCCTTTGTCATCAACATACCACACTGAACAGGACGATTCCTACACGATTCACGTCCCGTGAACCCCCTAAGCCGGACGGATGACGCAATCCCGAAAAAGAAAAAGCTCCCATCTCAGCAGGTACAAAAAAAAATAAAAAGGAAGCGTTTCGGCTCCCCTTCTTTCGATACTCTGGTGCTGGCGGAGGGACTCGAACCCCCGACCTACGCATTACGAGTGCGCCGCTCTACCAGCTGAGCTACGCCAGCACGTTTGTTCATTTGGTGGAGGCGGTGGGAGTCGAACCCACGTCCGAAGGCATCGCCACACAAGCGTCTACGAGCGTAGTCGCCGTATTCGCCCTTCGCCCTCGGGACTGCCCGGCGACAGGCGTTCCCGCGGGCTAGTCACCGTTCCATCTCGCCGCGGGGCCGGTGACGAGCCCCTTGGCCAGCCCACTGGGTTGAGCCCCGGTCACGCCACGTGGGCGATGGCGTGGCGGAGCCGCTGCGCTCGATTAGGCAGCGAGAGCAACTTGACGGTTGCCAGTTACATTTAGCCCTGCGTTTTTACGAGGACGCAGCCCCTCGGCTCGCAGCTTGTGCACGAACAACCCCCGTCGAATCCAGCACGCCCCCATGTTCCACTACGCACGGCAACCGTCAGTACTTCTGCCGCTCGCGGAACGCGCGCTCGATCTCGCGCTGCGCGTCCCGTTTGGCCATCGCTTCCCGCTTGTCGTAGATCTTTTTCCCTTTCGCCAACGCCAGCTCCAGCTTGGCGTACCCGTTTTTCAGGTACATGCGGAGCGGCACCAGCGCGTACCCGCGCTCCTTCACCTTGCCGGTGAGCCTGTTGATCTCATAGCGGTGCAGGAGAAGCTTGCGCGTGCGGGTGGGATCGTGGTTGAAGCGGTTGCCCTGGCTGTAGGGGCTGATGTGCATGTTGTAGAGAAAGACCTCGCCGTCCTCCACCCGGGCGAAGCTGTCCTTCAGGTTGACCCGCCCGGCGCGGACGGACTTGATCTCCGTTCCCGTGAGCACAATGCCGGCTTCGTAGGTGTCTTCGATGTGGTAGTCGTGCCACGCCTTTTTGTTCGTGGCGACCACCTTCACCCCGTCGCCCATTGTGCTCACCCCCCGCAGAACCTGCAAAGATAACAATAACATAGGTTCACGCATTCGTCAAGGGATTTACGGCTC
>NZ_BMOF01000059.1 GCF_014646935.1 Calditerricola satsumensis
GATTTCGATGTGAGTGATCCAGTCTCCCTTCGGTTAGATTTTAGCTGAGTGATTGCGGTTCATTGTTCACCATTTCCGTTCTGTGCTACAATAAGGGAGTGGCTCGGCTTGAGAGGAGGTCAGGAATGAACCGTTTCTTCCGGAACACCGGATTTTACTTGCTGATTGTGCTCGTCACGGTTGGAATCGTCAATTTTATTGCCAATAAAGACGCGCAAACGCTGCAAATTCCGTACCATGAGTTCCGGCAAGCCCTTGCGGCGGGAAACGTGGAGAAGGTGTCCGTGCAGCCCGACCGCGGGGTGTACCTCATCGAGGGGACGTTCAAGCAGCCGCCAGCCGGGCGGCCGTCGAAACAGTTTTACACCTACGGCCCCCTCTACACCGATGAAGTGCCGCGCCTCATCGCCCAGAGCGGGATTCCCGTGGAATACCGGGAGCAAAAGGGCGATTCGGTTTGGCTCACCTTTTTGACGTCGATCGTTCCCTTTGTGATCATGTTCGTCCTCTTCTTTTTCCTCCTGAACCAGGCCCAGGGCGGCGGTACCCGGGTGATGAACTTCGGCAAGAGCCGCGCCAAGCTGTACACGGAGGACAAGAAGAAGGTTACCTTTGACGATGTCGCCGGCGCGGATGAGGAAAAGGCGGAGCTGGTGGAGATCGTCGAGTTCTTAAAAAATCCGCGCAAATTTTCCGCCCTCGGGGCGCGCATTCCCAAGGGCGTGCTGCTGGTCGGTCCGCCGGGCACGGGGAAGACGCTCTTGGCGCGCGCGGTGGCCGGCGAGGCGGGCGTGCCCTTTTTCAGCATCAGCGGCTCCGATTTCGTCGAGATGTTCGTCGGGGTGGGCGCCTCGCGGGTGCGCGACCTGTTTGAAACGGCCAAAAAGCATGCCCCGTGCATTATTTTTATCGACGAGATCGACGCCGTGGGCCGGATGCGCGGCGCCGGGCTGGGCGGCGGCCACGACGAGCGGGAGCAGACGCTCAACCAGCTTCTTGTCGAGATGGACGGTTTTGGCGTCAACGAGGGGATCATCATCATCGCCGCCACCAACCGTCCGGACATTCTCGACCCGGCGCTGCTCCGCCCCGGGCGCTTCGACCGGCAGATTACCGTGGATCGGCCCGACGTCAAGGGGCGCGAGGAGATCCTGCGCGTCCACGCGCGCAACAAGCCCCTGGCCGAAGACGTCGACCTGAAGCTGATCGCCAAGCGCACGCCCGGTTTCACCGGTGCCGACCTGGAGAACCTCCTCAACGAGGCGGCGCTCTTGGCGGCGCGTCGCGACCTGAAGAAGATCACCATGCGCGAGATCGACGAGGCCATCGACCGCGTCATTGCCGGTCCGGAGAAAAAGAGCCGCGTGATGAGCGATTTCGAACGCAAGCTCGTCGCCTATCACGAAGCGGGGCACACCGTGGTCGGCTATCACCTCGAGCACGCCGACGCGGTGCACAAGGTGACGATCATCCCCCGCGGGATGGCCGGCGGCTACACGGTGATGCTGCCGAAGGAAGACCGTTTCTTCATGACCAAGTCGGAACTGATGGACAAAATCACCGGCCTCCTCGGCGGACGGGTGGCCGAGGAATTGGTGCTGGGCGAAATCAGCACCGGCGCCCACAACGACTTTGAGCGGGCGACGAACATCGCCCGGCGCATGGTGACGGAATTCGGGATGAGCGAAAAGCTTGGGCCGATGCAGTTTGGCCGCCCGCATGGCCAGGTGTTCCTCGGGCGCGACCTCGGGACCGAGCAGAACTACAGCGACGCCATCGCTTACGAAATCGACCGCGAGATCCAGCGCATCATCCGCGAGTGCTACGAGCGGGCCCGGGCGCTCTTGGAGAAGCACCGCGACGAGCTGGAGCTGATCGCCCAAACCCTGCTGGAGAAGGAAACCCTCGACGCCGACGAGATCCGCCAGCTGATCGAGACGGGACGGCTCGATCCGCCAGCGGGCGGGGCGGATGTCAAGGTGCAGATCCAGTCCAAGCCGGAAAACGGCGCGGCGCCTGCACGCGGCGAGGAGCCCGATCAACCGGAAAAACCATCATAGATACCGACGTGGCGGCGTCCCGCAAGGCGCCGCCTTTTGCATGCCCAACGATTCCCTTGCCCTCTTTGCGCGAAATGGCGTACGATAGGAGCGAATTTGCGCCACCCTTTAACCGACGGACCATCCGGTTCCGCCGGATGGATCGGCGTGACCCCCGTGACAGGAGCGTGAGCCAAGCCGTGTCCCTTCCGACACGTCCCCTGGACGACGACATTGCCATTGCCCGACGGGCCAAGCTGAAGCCGATTGGCGAGATCGCCGCGGCGCTGGGGCTGCGCGAAGAGGAGTGGGAGCCCTACGGTCGCTACAAGGCAAAGCTGTCGCTCGCCATCCTCGAGCGGTTGAAGGACCGGCCCGACGGCAAGCTGATCCTCGTCACCTCCATGAACCCCACGCCGGCCGGCGAGGGCAAGTCGACGGTCACCGTGGGCCTGGGGCAGGCCTTGAACCGTTTGGGCAAGCGCGCCATCGTCGCCTTGCGCGAACCGTCCCTTGGCCCGAACATGGGCGTAAAGGGCGGTGCGGCCGGCGGCGGCTACAGCCAGGTCGTACCGATGGAGGACATCAACCTCCATTTCACCGGCGATTTTCACGCCATCACGACGGCGCACAACACCCTGTCGGCCCTGATTGACAACCACCTGCACCAGGGCAACGCCCTCCGCCTCGATCCGCGGCGCATCGTGTGGAAGCGGGTCCTTGATTTGAACGACCGCGCCCTGCGCCGCGTCGTGGTCGGGCTGGGCGGGCCGGCCAACGGCGTTCCACGGGAGGACGGCTTTGACATCACCGCGGCTTCGGAAGTGATGGCCGTCCTGTGTCTGGCCACAAGCCGCTCCGACCTGAAAGCGCGCCTTGCGCGGATGGTGATCGGCTACACCTCCGACCGCAAGCCGGTGACGGTCGGCGACCTGGGGGCCCAGGGGGCCATGGCCGTCCTCTTGAAGGACGCCCTGTTGCCCAATTTGGTGCAGACGCTGGAAAACACGCCGGCCCTCATCCATGGCGGTCCCTTTGCCAACATCGCCCACGGGTGCAACAGCCTCGTGGCCACCAAGATGGCCCTCAAGCTGGGCGAGTACGTCGTCACCGAGGCCGGGTTTGGCGTCGATTTGGGGGCCGAGAAATTCCTCCACATCAAGTGCCGCACCGGAGGCCTTCAGCCGGCGGCGGCGGTGGTGGTGGCCACCGTGCGCGCCCTCAAGATGCACGGCGGCGTGCCGAAGGACCGGCTGCACGAGGAAAACCTCGATGCCCTGCGCAACGGGCTGGCCAACCTGGAAAAGCATCTCGAGACGCTGGACAAGTTTCACCTGCCGGCGGTGGTGGCCGTCAACCGCTTTTACACCGACACCGAGCGGGAGTGGAACGTGCTGGCCGAGAGGGCGCGGGAGCGGGGCGTCCCCTTGGCCTTTGCCGACGTGTGGGCGCGCGGCGGAGAGGGCGGCCTCGAGCTGGCCGAGCAGGTGGTGGCGCTGGCCGAGGGGGCGGATCGCCGCGGCACGGTGCGCTTCCTCTACGACGTGAACGAGCCGCTGCGGACGAAGATCGAGACCATCGCCCGGGAGGTGTATGGCGCCGACGGGGTGCGCTACACCGCCCAGGCGGAGAAGCAGATGGCCCAGATCGAGGCCAACGGCTGGGGCCGGCTGCCGGTGTGCATGGCCAAAACGCCGTATTCCTTGTCCGACGACCCGACGCGCCTCGGCCGCCCGACGGGCTTTACCCTCACCGTGCGCGAGCTGCGCCCAGCGGTTGGAGCGGGGTTCGTCGTCGCGCTGACCGGCGACGTACTGACCATGCCGGGGCTGCCGAAGGCGCCGGCGGCGCTGAAAATGGACATCGACGACGAGGGGAACGTGTACGGGCTCTTCTGAGACGCCGGCGCCCCACGACGGCCGGCGAGGGAACCGGGGAGGGATCGACATGCTGCTTGTGATGGACGTGGGCAACACGAACATCGTCATCGGCGTCTACGAGGGGCGAAAGCTGCGCCACCATTGGCGGGTGCACACCGACCGCGACAAGACGGAAGACGAATACGGCATGTTGATCCGCGCGCTGTTTGACCACGCCGGGCTTTCCTTTTCCGACATCGAGGCGGTGGTGATCGGGTCGGTGGTCCCGCCCCTCATGTCCGCGTTGGAGCGAATGGCGCGCAAGTACATTGGGCGCGAAGCGATGGTGGTGGGTCCGGGCATCAAGACCGGCGTCAACATCAAGACGGAAAACCCCAAGGAGGTCGGCGCCGACCGCATCATCAACGTCGTCGCTGCCCTTCACCTGTACAAGCCGCCGCTCATCATCGTCGATTTCGGCACGGCCACCACATTCGATGTCATCGATGCGCGAGGGGATATGATCGGCACGGCCATCGCGCCGGGGCTGGTCATCGCCGCCGAGGCTCTCTTCCAGAAAGCGGCCAAGCTGCCGCGCATCGAGATCGCCCGCCCGCCCCACGTTGTGGGCCGCAACACGGTGACGGCCATGCAGTCCGGCGTGTACTTCGGCTACGTGGCCCTCGTTGACGGCCTGGTGGCGCGCATCCGGCGCGAGCTGAAGGCGCCGGCCACCGTGGTGGCCACCGGCGGCCTGGCCGAGCTGGTGGCTGCCGAGTCGGAGACCATTGACATCGTCAACCCGTTCTTGACGCTCCAGGGGCTGCAGCTCTTGTACGAGCGGAACCGATAAGGCGAGCGGAAACCCAGGGAACAAGGACTTGGCGCCGTTTTGTCGAAAGAAACAAGCGACTGCGTCACCTTTCCTGCCGCGAGGTGAGGGCCATGGCCCACAGCCGGCGTATCCGCACCCGTCGCCGCGCACGTCTCGCGCGCGTCGAACAGCAGTTGAACGTGCGTCTGCCGATCGCCGTGGGCGAGGACGAAGCGACGCTTCGGTTTTTGGAGGCGGTGGCGGTCGCCCCCGTCCACACCCGTCCGGAAGAGCAGGAACTGATCCGGCGGGTGCAGGAATTGGGCGATCCGGCGGCGTGCGATGCCCTGGTGCGCGGACACCTGCGCCATGTGGTGGCGGTGGCCGTGCGGTTTCAAGGCCGCGGCCTTTCGCTCATGGACCTCATCCAGGAGGGCGTCATTGGCCTCCTTGCGGCCATCGCGCGCTTTGATCGCCGGCGCCGGGTTCGCCTGGCCCACTACGCCCGGTGGTGGATTGCCCAGGCGATTGCCCGGGCCGTCCATGACAAAGGCGACCGGATTCGCCTCCCGGTCCATATGCACGTGCGCCTGCGCGAATACCGAACCTGCGCGACGCGCCTGGCCCAGGAGTTGGGGCGTTTTCCGCGCCCGGACGAAGTGGCCACCGCCCTGCAGACGAGCGAGGGGGAGGTGAACCAGCTGCGCGCTCCTGGAATGGGCGTGGCTCGATGTCGACGGACCGCTCGACGGCGCATCCACCGTGTGGCCGGATGGTGCGCCGGACGACGCGGAGGAACCGCTTATGCTTGCCGACGTGTTGGGGAGCGAGGAAAACGACCCCGAAGGGTGGATCGAGCGCGCCGACCTGCGCGCGCAAGTGGAACGGCTGCTCGAAAGCCTCCATCCCCGCGCGCGGGCCATTCTCGTCCTCCGTTTCGGACTGGCGCGCCATGAGCCGTGCACGCTGGAGGAAGTGGGCAGGCGGTTCGGCTTGACGCGCGAGCGGGTGCGACAAATCGAGGCGGCTGCCCTGAGTCGGCTGCGCCGGACGAAATTGAGCAAAAACCTCCATGAATACCTGCGAAAACCGTGATCCGCGTTTTTTTTTGTTTGCAACCAACTGTGCTACACTATCGTTGTATAGTACGGAGAGCGGCGATCGCGCCGCTCTGTTTCCGTTGCCGGAGCAAGGAGGACCGTTATGGGGGACTACGCGATTCGGGGCTTGGCCGGTGGGGGCCAGGTCCGTCTGTTTGTTGCGCGCACGACCGAACTCGTCGACGAACATCGCCGCCGCCACGGCACGCTGCCGACGGCAACCGCCGCGCTCGGCCGCGCCGTTACCGCGGCGGCGTTGATGGGGTTGACGCTGAAAGGGGAACGGGACCGTTTGACCATTCAGGTGCGCGGCGACGGCCCGTTGGGGGCGATTGTCGTTGATGCCGACGCCAAGGGGCATGTGCGCGGCTACGTGCACAATCCGAAGGTGCATCTGCCCCCGCGGGCCGACGGAAAGCTGGATGTGGCCGGTGCCGTCGGAACAAGCGGGCATTTGTACGTGATCAAAGACCTGGGCCTGCGCGAGCCGTATCGCGGGAGCGTCCCTCTCGTGTCCGGCGAGCTGGGCGACGATTTTGCCTATTACTTTGCCGTTTCGGAACAGATCCCCTCGTCCGTGGGTCTGGGGGTGCTGGTGGAACCCGAGGGACGCGTCCGCGCGGCCGGGGGGTTTCTCCTTCAGGTGTTGCCGGGGGCGGAAGAGGCGCTCGTGGAACGGCTGGAACGGCGCGTGGCCGCACTGGCCAGCGTCTCGGCTTCAATCGACCGCGGGCTGGCGCCGGAGGAGCTGGCGGCGGAAGTGGTCGGCGAGCCGGTGGAGGTGGCCGAGGCCGTCCCCCTCTCCTTTGCCTGCCACTGTTCGCGCGACCGCGTCAAAGCGGTCTTGGCCAGCTTGGGCAAGGACGAGTTGGCGCGCCTCGTGCAAGAACAGGGCGGGGCGGAAGTGACGTGCCAGTTCTGCAACGAGGTGTATCGCCTATCTGCGGAAGAAGTGCAGGCGCTTGCCGATGCCGGTGAGGGGACGGCGCCGTAGGCTGTCTGGACCGGCAGAAGAGGAGAAAGCGAGAGGACGAGCCGATGAACCGCACGACAGTGTTATGGGGCATCATTCTGATCCTGGTCGTTGCACTCGGGGTTTCCATTTGGTGGGGGCTGAACCGTTCGACGAAACCGGTGGCCGTGATCGGCCAAGGGACGGATCAGGTGGTCATCACCGAAGAAGAGTGGATCAACCAGCTCAAGAAGCAATACGGCCGCCAGGTGCTGGAGGACATGATCAACCGGCGGGTGGTGTTCCTCCAGGCGCAAAAGGCGGGCATTTCCGTGCGGCCTGAAGACGTGGAAGCGGAGCTCCGCGAGATGAAGGCCGGGTACCCCAACGACGCCGCCTTTTACGAGGCCATCCGCCAGCAACTCGGCCTCACCCCGGAGGAGCTGCGCAAGGATATCGAGTTTTACTTGTTATGGGAGGAATTGGCCACGCAAGGGGTGAAGGTGAGCGAGGAGCAGATGCGCGCCTACTACGAGCAAAACAAGGAGCGGTTCGTGGAGCCGGCCCGCGCCCACGTGTTCCAGATTCTCGTGCCGACGCTGGAGGAGGCGCAGCAGGTCTTGAACGAACTGGATGCGGGCGTGCCCTTCGAGGAGGTGGCGAAGCGGCGCTCCACCGATAAGGCGACGGCGGGCCACGGCGGCGACCTCGGCCAGGTGGAGCTGGATGCCGGCTATTTGCCGTCCAATGTCGCCGCAGCGGCGAAGACGTTGCCGTTAAACCAGGTGAGCGCGCCGCTGCCCGTCGAGGGCGGGTATGCCATCATCAAGGTGACCGAGCGCACGCCGGCGCGCCAGCGGCCTTTTGAAGAAGTGAAGAACACCATCCGCCGCGAGCTGGCCTTGAGCCAGGTCGGATCCCTTCAGGCGGTGCTGGACCGGCTGAAAGCCCAGGTCGGCGTCAAACTGGAACCGCCCTTCGACACGGTGATCAATTGACAGAAAAATGCCGCCGGTGATATGCTGAGAGGAGATAAAACCCCATTAACGTTATCGGTATTGGAGGGTTAACGATGCCGAAAGTGGCCAACAACATTCTGGAATTGATTGGCGACACCCCGCTTGTCAAGCTGAACCGCCTGGTGGGTCCGGACGAAGCCAACGTCTATGTGAAGCTGGAATGGTTTAACCCCGGGGGCAGCGTGAAGGACCGGATCGCCTGGTCAATGATCGAGGAGGCCGAAAAAGAGGGCAAGCTGAAGCCCGGCGACGTCATCGTGGAACCGACCAGCGGCAACACGGGGATTGGCTTGGCCATGGTGGCGGCGGCCAAAGGGTACAAGGCCATCCTCGTCATGCCGGACACGATGAGCCTGGAGCGCCGCAAGCTGCTGCGCGCCTACGGGGCGGAGCTGGTGCTCACGCCGGGGGCGGAAGGGATGCGCGGCGCCGTGCGCAAGGCGGAAGAGCTGGTAGCCGAAAACCCGAACTACTTCATGCCGCAACAGTTCAAAAACCCGGCCAACCCGAAGGTGCACCGCGAGACGACGGGGCGGGAGCTGCTCGAGCAGGCCGAGCAAATCGGCGGCATCGACGCCCTGGTGGTCGGTGTCGGGACCGGCGGGACGATCACCGGCGCGGGCGAAGTGCTGAAGGAAAAATACCCGCATCTGAAGATCTACGCCGTGGAGCCGGCCGACTCTCCCGTTCTCTCCGGCGGCAAGCCCGGCCCGCACAAGATCCAGGGCATCGGCGCCGGCTTTGTTCCGGACATCCTGAACACGGAGATTTACGACGGGGTGATCACCGTCAAAAACGAGGAGGCCTTCGAAACGGGACGCCGCCTGGCCAAGGAGGAAGGGCTCCTCGGCGGCATCTCCACGGGGGCCAACGTGTTCGCCGCCCTCAAGGTGGCCCGCGAATTGGGCAAGGGCAAGAACGTCGTCACCTTCTCCCCGTCCAACGGCGAGCGCTACCTCAGCACGCTGATGTTCCAGTTTGAGGAAGAGTAAGCGGGTTCCTTTGGCGTCCGCACGCGAGGCGGGCGCTTTTTTTGCCTCGGGTGCGTTTGTCGCCGTGGTGTTCGGGCGTTTGGCCTTTCCCGTCTGCCGCGGAAGGCCGTTGCGCTGCCCGCCCACCTTCCGGCATACTACAGGTGAAACCCTGTGGAGCGTGAGGACGGCGTGCGGCTTGTGGACGAACCGACCGATTCCCTGTACGCCGGCCGGTTCACCCGCGTGCCGGTGGCGTGGCGCTTGCCGTGGGACGGGACCGACCCGCTGGAATGGTACGGGCGGTTGGCGGCGGGTGCGCCGGCCAGTTTTCTCCTCGATAGCGGCGGCCGGGGGCGGTACACCTTTTTCGGCCGCGGCGAGGTCCTCGTGGTGGGAAAAGGCGATGCCTTGACGGTGACGCGCGGTGGGGTGGTGGCGCGATGCCGCGGGAACCTTCTCGATCGGCTGCGGGAGGTTCTCGCCGCACGCCGCGCGCCGACATGTCCCGAGCTGCCGCCCTTTTTTGGCGGCTTTGTCGGGTACGTGGCCTACGACGTGGCGCGGGCCATCGAACGCCTTCCTGCGCGGGCGGCCGACGACCTGGCCCTGCCCGAGGTTTACCTGATGGAAGCGCGCGAAGTGGTGGCCGTCGACCATGAGGCGCGCGCCGTCTACCTGATCGTCTGTGTGAATCCCGCCGAACCGGGCGGAGGGGCCGCTGCCCGCGAGCGGCTCGAGCGGCTGGCCGCGCGCTTGGAGCGGCCGGCTGCCGCCGATGCGCTGCATTCCTGGCGGCCGGCCGACGCGACGTCGGAGGTGCGCCACTCGTTTACCCGTGACGGCTTCGAGGCGGCGGTGCGCCGCGTGCAGGACTACATCGCCGCCGGGGACGTGTTCCAGGTGAACCTCTCGGTGCGCCGCAGCCAGCCTCTTGATGTTCCGCCCTTCGCCGTCTACCGCACCCTGCGGCGCCTCAACCCCTCGCCGTACATGGGGTATTTGCGCTTTCCCGATCTCGAGATCGTCTGCGGCTCGCCGGAGTTGCTCGTCCGCGTGACGGGCGAGGAAGTGGCCACGCGCCCCATCGCCGGCACGCGGCGGCGGGGACGGACGCCGGAGGAGGACGAGGCGCTGGCGCGGGAACTGCTGGCCAGCGAAAAGGAGCGCGCCGAGCACGTGATGCTCGTCGACCTGCAGCGCAACGACCTGGGGCGTGTGGCGGTCTATGGCACGGTGCGCGTCGACGAGCTGATGGTCATCGAGCGCTACTCCCACGTCATGCACCTGGTGTCGCACGTGCGCGGCCGGCGGCGGCCCGACGCCGACCTCGTCGACTGCTTGCGCGCCGTCTTTCCGGGCGGGACGATCACCGGGGCGCCGAAAGTGCGGACGATGGAGATCATCGAGGAACTGGAGCCCGTCCGCCGCGGCCCGTACACCGGGTCGATCGGCTGGTTCGGCTACCAGGGCGACATGACCCTCAACATCGTCATCCGTACGCTGGTGGCCAAGGACGGATGGGCCCACGTGCAGGCCGGAGCGGGCATCGTCATCGATTCGCAGCCCGCCGCCGAGTACGAGGAGTGCCTGAACAAGGCGCGGGCGTTGTGGCAGGCCGTGGAGGAGAGCCGAGCCGAGGTGCGCGCGAGAGGAGGATAGCGATGGTTCTCGTCATCGACAACTACGATTCCTTCACGTACAACCTGGTGCAGTACTTCGGGGCGCTGGGGACCGAGGTGCGGGTGTACCGCAACGACGCCATCACCCCCGAGGAGGCCGAGCGCCTTGCCCCGCGCTACCTCATCATCTCGCCAGGTCCGTGCACGCCGAACGAGGCGGGGGTGAGCCTGGCCATGATCCGCCACTTTGCCGGCAGGGTGCCCATTCAGGGCGTCTGCCTCGGCCACCAGGCCATCGCTCAAGCCTTCGGCGGCCGCGTGGTGCGTGCCCTGCGCCTGATGCACGGGAAGACGTCGGAAATTTTCCACGACGGCAAGACGCTGTACAAGGGCCTGCCTTCCCCCTTCGTGGCCACGCGTTACCACTCGCTCATCGTTGAGGAGGAAAGCCTGCCGGACGTCTTTGAAGTCAGCGCCCGCACGGCGGAAGGGGAGCTCATGGGGCTGCGCCACCGGACGCTGCCCATCGAAGGGGTGCAGTTTCACCCCGAGTCGATCCTCACCGAAAGCGGCATGGCCCTGCTGCGCAACTTCCTCGACACCTACGCCGGTGTCGCGGAGGGTGCGTAAGACGGTGATCGTGTGGGTCGACGGCGCCCTGAAACCGGTCGACGCGGTGCGCATTTCGCCCCTCGACCACGGCTTTCTGTACGGCGCCGCCTTCTTTGAGACGCTGCGTACTTACGGCGGGCGGCCCTTTCTCCTCGCTGACCACCTGGCCCGACTTCGGCGCGGCCTCGAGGCGGCGGGGATCCGCTGGCGACTGGAGGAGAAGGCCATCGCCCGTGCCGTGGCCGAGGTGCTGGAAGCGAACGGCCTGGCCGACGGCGTCGTGCGCCTCACTGTGACGGCCGGCGAAGGGCCCCCTGTGCTCACCGCCGCGCCCTACGCGAAGCCGATGACGCTGCTGTTCGCCCGCCCCCTTCCCCCCGCCCTTGCCGCCTGGCAGGAGCGGGGGCGGCCCCTCGTCACGGTGGCTTTGCCGCGCAACGGACCGGAGGGGCGCGAGCGATACAAAGCGCACAGCTTTCTCAACAACCTGCTGGCGCGGCGCGAGCTGGGCGACCGGGACGCCGAGGGGCTGATGCGGACGGCCGACGGGCGGGTGGCGGAGGGGATCGTCAGCAACGTGTTTTTCGTCCGGGGCGACGAGCTCGTTACCCCGGCCCTCACCGCGGGCATCCTGCCCGGCGTGACGCGACGCCTGGTGCTCGCCCTCGCGCCGCAGGCGGGCCTTACGCCCGTCGAGCGGGACGTGTGGCCCGAAGAGCTGGCCGAGGCCGACGAAGTGTTCCTCACCAACGCCGTGCAAGAGCTGGTCCCCGTTTGCGCCGTCGACGGGCGGCCGGTGCGGGCCTGCCCGGGGCCGCGCACGCGCCGCCTGCTTGCGCGGTACCGCGAGCTGGCCCATCAAGGCCTGCGGTCGGTGGCGGACATCCGGTAACGGCTGAATCTCGAGAGACGAAAGCGAGGCGCGAACCATGCTGCAACAACCGTGGCCCTTGACGCCGACCGTGCGCCGCGTGGAGGCGCGCGGCAAAACCCTTGTCTTTGGCGAGCGCACCCTGGTGATGGGCATCCTCAACGTGACGCCCGACTCCTTCTCCGACGGCGGGCGCTACAACCGCCTCGACGCCGCCGTCCGCCGCGCCGTGGAGATGGTGGAAGAAGGAGCCGACGTCATCGACATCGGCGGGGAATCGACGCGGCCCGGCGCCGTGCCGGTGTCCCTCGAGGAGGAGCTGGAGCGCGTGATCCCCGTCGTCGAGCGCGTGGCACGGGAGGTGGACGTGCCCATTTCCGTTGACACCTACAAGGCGGAGGTGGCCCGCCAGGCCCTCGAGGCCGGCGCGCACCTCATCAACGACGTGTGGGGGCTGAAGGCCGACCCGGACATGGCCCGCGTCGCCGCGGAATACGGGGCGCCGATCATCCTCATGCACAACCGGCGAGACCCGAATTACCGCGACCTGATGGCCGACATTGTGGCCGATCTGCGCGAGAGCATCGCCCTCGCCCGCGCGGCGGGCATTCCCGACGCGCGCATCATCCTCGACCCCGGGATCGGCTTCGCCAAGACCTACGAGCAGAACGTGGAGGTGATGCGCCGCCTGGACGCGATCGTGGCCCTTGGCTATCCGGTGCTGCTTGGCACGTCGCGCAAATCGCTGATCGGGCTCACCCTTGACCTTCCCGTAAACGAGCGCCTCGAGGGCACGATCGCCACCGCCGTCCTCGGCATCGTTCAGGGGGTTGACATGGTCCGCGTCCACGACGTGAAGGCCCACGTCCGCGCCTGCCGCATGGCCGACGCCATCGTGCGCGGGAGGCGGGCGTAGCGTGGCGGGATGCTGGCAGCGGGCGTACGTGGGCCTGGGGTCCAACCTTGGCGACCGCGCCGCCTTTTTGCGCGGCGCGCTCGCGGCCCTTGACGCCGAGCCGGGCGTGCGCCTGGTGGGCGCCTCGCCCATCTACGAGACCGATCCCGTGGGGGTCACCGACCAGCCGCCGTTTCTCAATCAGGTGGCCGAACTGGAGACGGTCCTGACCCCCGACGCGCTCCTGACGCGCCTTCTCGCCATCGAGCGCGCCTTTGGTCGCGAGCGGCGCGTCCGCTGGGGGCCGCGCACCCTCGACCTCGACCTGCTCCTGTACGGCGATGCGCGGATTGCCACGGAGCGCCTGTGCGTCCCGCACCCGAGGATGACGGAGCGGGCCTTTGTCCTCGTTCCCCTCGCCGACATGGCTCCGGACCTCGTCATTCCGGGAACGGGGCGGTGCGTGCGCGACTGGGTTCGCCTCGTGGGGACGAAAGGGGTGAGACGATGGAAACCCATCGCCTCGGAAACCGCATCCGCGCCTACCGAAAGCTGAAGGGGCTGACGCAAAAGGAGCTGGCCGAGCGGCTCGGCGTTTCCGTCGCCGTGCTTGGGTCCGTCGAACGGGGCGTGCGTCGGCCGTCGTCCCATCTGCTCAACGCCATCGCGGCTGCGCTGCAGGTTCCCGTGGAGGAGCTCACCAGCGGAGGAAAGAAGTAAGGGAAGGCGGCGGCTTGCGGGCGATCCCGCTTGTCGGTAAAATGATGGAGAACAGCGGGGAAAGGAGGGATTCCGCCATGACGCTCCGCATCGGCAACGTGGAATTGGATAACAACGTCGTGCTGGCACCCATGGCCGGGGTGTGCAATCCGGCTTTCCGCCTCATCGCCAAGGAATTCGGCTGCGGCCTGGTGTGCGCCGAGATGGTGAGCGACAAGGGCATCGTCTACGGCAATCGGAAGACGTTGCAGATGCTGTATGTCGACGAGCGCGAACGGCCCCTTTCCCTGCAGATTTTCGGTGGGGACAAGGAAACGCTGGTGGAAGCGGCGAAATATGTCGACCAATATACGAACGCCGACATCATCGACATCAACATGGGCTGCCCGGTGCCCAAGATCGTCAATTGCGACGCCGGGGCCAAGTGGCTCCTCTATCCGGAGCGGATTGAGGACCTCATTCGCAGCATCACCCGGGTGGTTCGCAAGCCGGTTACGGTGAAGATGCGCATCGGCTGGGACGAAGACCACATCTACGTCGTCGACAACGCCAAGGCCGTCGAAGCCGGCGGCGGCGCGGCGGTCACCGTCCACGGCCGGACGCGCAAGCAGATGTACACGGGCAAAGCCAATTGGGACTACATCCGCCAGGTGAAAGAGGCGGTGCGCATTCCCGTCATCGGCAACGGCGACGTGAAAACACCGGAAGACGCCAAGCGCATGCTCGACACCACCGGCTGTGACGGCGTGATGATCGGCCGCGCGGCACTGGGGAACCCGTGGATGCTGTACCGCACCGTTCATTACCTCAAGACGGGGGAACTGTTGCCCGAACCGACGCCGCGCGAGAAGGTGGAGATCGCCCTTCTGCACATGGACCGCTTGATCCAGCTGAAGGGCGAGACGGTCGGCGTGCGCGAGATGCGCAAACATGCCGCGTGGTACCTGAAGGGGCTTCCCGGCGCGGCGAAGGTGAAGGACCTTGTCAACCAGCAGGAAACGCGCGAAGGCATGGCCCGCGTGTTGCTGGAGTACGTGGAGGCGCTGGAAAAGAAGCAGGAGGTGCAAGAAGCCGTCCCCGTTGCGTAACGCGGTGTTCGCGTGTCAACTCACATAAAAACCTAACCGAAGTGAAGCCGGTCACTCACGAGAAAATCT
>NZ_BMOF01000060.1 GCF_014646935.1 Calditerricola satsumensis
AGGTTTTTACGTGAGGGATCGGTTTCACTTCGGTTAGGTTTTTATGTGAGTTGACACGTGAATGCGGCGGCCGTGGGGGCGTAGCCTATCACGTTAGTCTGGTTTGCAAAATTTCATTAGCGGAAGGAAGCTGTCCATCTCGTCGGGACAGGTTTTCCAAGCGATGACAGTGCGCTTTCCGACCGCCGTTTTCCCGCTAAGAGAACCTTGTCAAGCATTGAAAAAATAAGAGGCCGTGAGTGCGGCCTCTCTTTTTTTCTCTTTTTTCAGGATGCTCCGTCGCTCTGGTCGCGTTTGGCCAGCCGCTGGGCAATCGCCTTGGCCGCCACCATGCCCTGCCCCACGCTCAAGGCGATGCTGGAGAAGGCGGGCGGGGTGCACACGTCGCCGGCGGCAAAGACGCCCGGCTCACTGGTCTCCCCTTCCGCGGTGATGCGCAGCGTGCCGTCGCCGTTCGTCTCCACCTGGCCGCGCACGAGGTCGGTGTTCGGCTCCACGCCGATGCGCACGAAGACGGCGTCTGCCTCCAGGATGCGCGCCTCGACGCGGCCGTCCGGGCGGTGCAGGGCGACGGCCACCCCCTCGACGCGGCCTTCGCCGAGGATGGCCGTCACCACGGCGTGTTCCAGGCGGGTGACGTTGGGGTGGCGCAGCACCGGCTCGAGGTACTCGGGGCGGGCCCGGTACGCGTCGCGGCGGTGGATCAGCGTTACGCGTGCGCCGGCCTCGGCGAGAAGGAGCGCACCCTCCAGCGCACGGTCGCCGCCGCCGACGACGGCGACGCGCTTGCCGGCAAAGCGATGGGCGTCGCGCGTGGCCGAGTACACCTCCCCGCGGGCGATCATCTCCGCCTCGCCGGGCACGCCGAGCCGGCGCGGGCGGGCGCCGGTGGCCACGATCAGGGCGCGGGCCGCAAGCTCTCCGGCGCTGGTGGCGAGGCGCTTTGCCCGCACGTCGCATGCCTGCACGTCCACGCCGCACCGGTAGGCGCAGCCCAGCCGCTCCACGTGGGCCACAAGGCGATCCCGAAGCGCGCGGCCGTTTTCCGCGGGCAGGCCCGGGTAGTCGACGATCGGGTTGTGGATGGCCTCCAGCTGTCCGCCGAGGCGGTCCCGCCGCTCGACGAGCAGGGCGTCGAGGCCGAGCCGGTGGCACCAGATGAGGGCGCTGATGCCCGCCGGTCCCCCGCCGATGATCACCACGTCGTGGCGGGGCGCGCCTTCGCTTCTATTGCTCATGGGCGGGCCTCCCTTCCCCGGATGCGCGGCAGCCGGTCGTGTGTTCCCCATTTGCTGGGCCACCAGGACGGACGGCTTCGCACGACGGGGGGACGGGCCGCTGGGCGAGAAGTTCGGGGAGGCGCTCCTCAAATTCGAGCCAGCTGCTCACTCGCGGGCAGGCAACGTCGCGATTGTAGGGGTAGTCCATCGCCACCGCGATGCGGCCGGTGGCCTGGAAGCGGCGCAGGTTGTGCGGCGCGTCGTCAAAGAGCAGGTCGCCGCGGATCATTTCCTTTCGGTGGGCGAAGATGAGCCGCTCGCGGCCGAGGAACGGCAGGTGGCGCTGTACCCAGGCCTCCTTCTCCGCGTAAGCGATGGCCGAGGGCGAGGCCGTCACGATGAAGATCTCGTAGCGCCGGGACAGCCGTTCGAGCACCTCGATGGCGTGGGGAAGGGGCTTGAGGCCGGCGAAGAGGCCCGGCTCGCGCAGGTAGTCGTAAATCTTCGCCCCGCATTCCGGCTTGACGTAGGTCGTGGCGTCCCAGCTGGTGGCGCGCGCGACGGTCAGGTTGTCCCCATAGTCGCGGTTGTAGCGGGCGTACCATTCGGCCATCAGGTCGACGATCACCGAGTCCATGTCGATGAGCAGGACGCGCGCGTTCATCCCCAAACCTCCCGATCCTCGTGGGGGTGGTTGCGCCATCATCATACCATAGACGGGAGCCTTTTCCACGCAGAAGGAAATCGGATGAAACGCGTTTGGCCTTGGACTGTGCTATCATAAAAATGGCAATCGAAATGGCCATCGCAAGTGGTCATAAGCAGTTCAAAAACAAACCGGTGGCCATCGCCGCGTGCGCGGGAGGCGGAAAGGGCGGGATCAACGCCCTCAACAACCTGCGCCTGGTTCTGCGCGGCGTGTCCGCGCTCGTGCTGCCGTCGCAGCTGGTGGCCGCCCCGGAGGCGTTTGACGGGGGAGGAAATGTGATCGATGCAGGGGGCAAACAGCGACTTGCCGCGCTGGTCGACGAGCTGGTGCACATGACCCGCCTGCTCAAGGGCCGAATTGACAAGCGCGCACACCCTTTATGAAACGCACAAGGGGGACAATCGTCGCAAAGGAGAGGAGCTGCCATGCCCGCACAACGCACCGTCCACCTGTTTCAGCCGTTCCGGATCAAAGACCTCTTGCTCCGCAACCGCATCGTCATGTCGCCGATGTGCATGTATTCGGCAACCGATGGATTTGCCAACGATTGGCATTTCATTCATTACGCCACGCGCGCCGTGGGCGGCGTGGGTCTGATCCTCGTGGAGGCCACCGGCGTCCAGCCGCATGGGCGGATCACGACGCGCTGCCTGGGGATTTGGGACGACGCCCACATTCCCGGCCTTGCCCGCATCGTGGAGCTCTGTCATGCCCACGGGGCCAAGGTGGGGATCCAGCTCGCCCACGCCGGGCGCAAGTGCGAAGTTCCCGGCCGCATTGTGGCGCCCAGCGCCATCCCCTTTGGACCGAACAGCCCGACGCCGGAGGAGCTGTCGGTGCGCGAGATTCGCGAGGTGGTCGAAAGCTTCGGCCAAGCGGCGCGGCGGGCCCGCCAGGCCGGCTTTGACGTGGTGGAAATCCACGGCGCCCACGGGTACCTGATCAACGAGTTCCTGTCGCCCTTGGCCAACAAGCGGACGGATGCCTATGGCGGTTCGCTGGAGGGTCGCGCCCGCTTCCTGATGGAGGTCATTGACGCGGTGCGCGCCGAATGGCCGGCGGACAAACCCCTCTTCTTGCGCCTGTCGGCCGTCGACTACGCCGAGGGCGGCGTCACCCTGGAGGAGACGGTGGAAGTGGCCAAGATGGCCAAGGCGCGCGGAGTCGACCTGATCGACGTCAGCTCGGGCGGGGTGGTGCCCGGCGTCACCGTGCCGGTCCATCCCGGCTACCAGGTGCCCTTTGCCGAGACGATCCGACGCGAAGCGGGCATTCCCACCGGCGCCGTCGGGCTGATCACCGAGCCCAAGCAGGCCGAGGAGATCGTCGCCAACGGCCGGGCCGACCTGGTGTTCCTGGCCCGCGAGCTGCTGCGCAACCCCTACTGGCCGCTGCACGCTGCCCTGGAGCTGGGGGCGGAGATCGACTACTGGCCGATTCAGTACCTGCGGGCCAAGCCGGAGCGGTAAGGCCGACCCGCATGCGGTGGGGTCGGCCCGCTTCGGGAACGGGGGGGCGCATCAAAGATGTCCCCGCCGCCAGGATCACGTACAAAGGAGGACAACGCGGTGCACAACGGGTTTACGCGATCGGAAGCGCTCTATGCAGACGCGAAGCGGCTCATGCCGGGCGGCGTCAACAGCCCCGTGCGGGCCTTTCGCAACGTGGGCATGACGCCGGTGTTCATTGCGCGGGGGCAAGGGGCCCGCGTGTGGGACGAGGACGGCAACGAATACATCGACTACGTCATGTCGTGGGGGGCGCTCATCCTCGGCCATGCCCATCCGCGGGTGGTAAACGCGATCCAGGAGGCGGCGGCGCGCGGCACGAGCTTCGGCGCGCCGACGGTGGTGGAGACGGAGATGGCCCGGCTTCTTGTCGAGGCCCTGCCCTCCGTCGAGGTGGTGCGCATGGTCAATTCCGGCACCGAGGCGACGATGAGCGCCCTGCGCCTGGCCCGCGGCTACACGAAGAAGAGCAAGATCCTCAAGTTTGAGGGCAGCTACCACGGCCATGCCGACAGCCTGCTCATCAAGGCCGGCTCCGGGGTGGCCGCGCTGGGGCTTCCCGACAGCCCCGGCGTGCCGGAGACGGTGGCCCAAAACACGATCACCTGCCCGTACAACGACCTCGACAGCGTCCAATTGGCCTTCGAGCGCTACGGCGACGACATCGCCGCGGTGATCGTCGAGCCGGTGGCCGGCAACATGGGCGTGGTGCCGCCCGCACCCGGCTTTTTGGAGGGCTTGCGCGAGATTACGCGCCGGTACGGGGCGCTGCTCATCTTCGACGAGGTGATCACCGGCTTCCGCGTCGACTATCGCGGGGCCCAGGGCAAGTACGGCGTCCTGCCCGATCTCACCTGCCTGGGCAAGGTGATCGGCGGTGGCCTTCCCGTTGGCGCCTATGGCGGGCGGGAGGAGATCATGCGCCAGGTGGCTCCCGACGGCCCGGTGTACCAGGCCGGTACGCTGTCGGGGAACCCGCTGGCGATGACCGCCGGGGTCACCACCTTGCGCGAGCTCGGGCAGGGCGGCGTCTACGAGGACCTGGAGCGCAAGGCGGCGCGCCTGGCCGAGGGGATGGCCCAGAACGCCGAGGAGGCCGGCATCCCCTACTGCCTCAACCGCGTCGGCTCCCTCGTCGGCTTTTTCTTCACCGGCGAGCGGGTGATCGACTACGCCACGGCGCGCACGGCCGACACCGAACGCTTTGCCCGCTACTTCCGGCTGCTCCTCGAGCGGGGCGTCTACATCCCGCCGTCGCAGTTTGAGGGGATGTTCGTCTCGGTGGCGCACACCGACGCCGACATCGACCGCACGCTGGAGGTGCACCGCGAAGTCTTGAAGCGCCTGTGACCGCGGGCACCGAAAAAACCTCTTTACATCTGAGCAAACCTGTACTATACTCATTTTCGACAACCGAATCCGACACGAACAGCCATCTCTTATCGAGAGTGGCGGAGGGACTGGCCCGATGAAGCCCGGCAACCCCTGCTTCCCCATTCGGAAGCGGGAAGGTGCCAACTCCTGCAGAACGGCTGCGAAGGCGGCGTTCTGAGAGATAAGAGAGGAGGCGTTGCGTTTGCAACAAATCCTTTCTGAGGTCTCTCAGAAAGGATTTTTTTGTGAAAGATCCTCATAAAAACAGATCGGTTTAATTGGTTTTAACGGAGGACGACGATGATCAAGCTGCAGGGCATTCGCAAAACCTTCTCCACGGGCGGCAAAACCGTGGAGGTGCTCAAGGGCATTGATCTCTCGGTGCAAAAAGGCGAAGTCTTCGGCTTGATCGGCCGCTCCGGAGCCGGCAAGAGCACGCTGCTGCGCATCATCAACCTGCTCGAGCGGCCATCGGCGGGGCGCGTCGTCGTCGACGGCGTCGAGCTGACGGCCCTCTCGGAACGCGAGCTGCGGCGGGCGCGCCAGCGCATCGGCATGGTGTTCCAGCACTTTCACCTGCTGTGGTCGCGGACGGTGCGCGAAAACATCGCCCTGCCGCTGGAGATCGCCGGCGTGCCGAAACGGGAGATCCGCCAGCGCGTCGACGAGCTGGTGGAGCTGGTCGGCCTGACCGAGCGCGCCGACGCCTATCCGGCCCAGCTGTCGGGCGGGCAGAAGCAGCGCGTCGGCATTGCCCGGGCCCTGGCCAACCGGCCCCATGTGCTCTTGTGCGACGAGGCCACCTCGGCCCTCGACCCCGAGACGACCGACCAGATCCTCGACCTGCTGCGGTCGATCAACCGCCGCTTCGGGCTCACCGTGGTGCTCGTCACCCACGAGATGGACGTCATCCAGGCCGTGTGCGACCGCGTCGCCGTGATGGAAGGCGGGCGCATCGTCGAGGTGGGCCCGGTGGCCGAGGTGGTGGCCCGGCCGCAAACGGAAACGGCGCGCCGCTTCCTGCAGCAGGGGCGTGCTGCCGATCGGGGGCGGATCCTCGGCGCCGACATCCCGCATGTTGGGCCGGCGGCGGGAAGCGAAGGCTCAGCCGTGGCGGCCGGGTCGGAAGCAGGCGTCTCCGCGGCCGGCGAGGGCGCGGTGGAAGTTTTCCTGCGCCTTGAGCTCGACGGCGTGTCCGCTCCCGTGGTGGAGACGGCCATCCGCCGCTTTGCCGCCGACATCCGCTTGTGCGAAGGGTCGCTGGCCGAGGGGCCGGGCGGCGTGCGCGGTGCGCTGACGGTGCGCGTCTCTGGCGCTCCCGCCGTTGTCCAAGGGGTGATCGAGTACTGGAAGGCGGCGGGCGTGGCCGTGACGCCGCTCGAGACGCTGGCGGAAAGGAGGGTGCGCGCGTGAACGCCTTGGCCGAGCTGTTCCCCCACGTGGCGCAAAACTGGGACGGGGTGCTGCAGGCCACCTGGGAGACGCTGTACATGGTGGGGGCGTCGCTCTTCTTCTCCGTGCTGCTCGGCATCCCCCTCGGGGTGCTGCTCGTCCTCACCTCGCCGGGCCATCTGGTGCCGATGCCCTGGCTGAACAAGCTGCTCGGCACGCTGGTCAACGTCTTCCGGTCGGTGCCGTACATCGTCCTCATCCTGTGGCTCTTGCCCGTCTCGCGCCTGCTTTTTGGCACCTCCTTCGGTCCGACGGCAGCCATCCTGTCGCTGGTGGCCGGCGCGGCGCCCTTCTACGCCCGGCTCGTGGAGACGGCCCTCCGCGAGGTCGATGCCGGCGTCATTGAGGCGGCCCGCGCGATGGGGGCCAGCCTGTGGCAGATCGTCATCAAGGTGCTGATTCCCGAGGCCCTGCCGGCGATGGCCGCCGGGGTGACGGTGACCGGCGTCGGCCTGGTCGGCTACTCGGCCATGGCCGGCGTGATCGGCAGTGGCGGTCTCGGAGCGATGGCCTACAACTTCGGGTTCAACGGCTTCCAGAACGACACCCTGTTTGTGGCCACGCTCCTCTTGATCCTCATGGTGCAGCTGTTCCAGGCCGCGGGCGACCGCATCGTCCGCCGCTTGGACAAGCGATAACGGCGCGCGGGCGCCCTACATCCTGCCGGTGCCCAGGCGCAAACCTTATCGATTCACGCGTTGGGAGGGACCCACACATGCGCAAGGCCTTGACGCTGCTCATGCTCGCACTGCTCGTCGTCCTGCCCTTGGCCGGCTGCGGGACCGCGACGGAGAAAGGCGGCGACGCGTCGCAAGGGACGGCCAACAAGCCGCTCAAGGTGGGGGCCACGGCCGTTCCGCACGCGGAAATTCTGAACGAAGTGGTGAAGCCGAAGCTGAAGGAAAAGGGCATTGACCTCGAGGTGGTCGTGTTCCAGGATTACGTCCTGCCGAACACGCAGCTGGCGGAAGGGGCGCTGGACGCCAACTACTTCCAGCACATCCCGTGGCTGGAGGCGACGAACAAGGAGAAGGGCTACAAGCTGGTACCGGTGGCCGGCGTCCACATCGAGCCCCTCGGGCTGTACCCCAATAAGAAGAAAGGGTACAAATCGGTGAACGATCTGCCGGACGGGGCGACCATCGCCATCACCAACGGGGCCAGCGAGTGGCTGCGCGTGTTCCGCCTGCTGGAGGCGGCCGGGCTGATCAAGCTGAAAGAAGGCATCGGCGAAAAGGTGACGGAAAAGGACATCGTCGAAAACCCCAAGCACATCAAGTTTACGCAGGTTGACCCGGCCATGCTGCCGCGCACGCTGGAAGACCCGAAGATCGACGCCGCGGTCATCAACACGAACTTCGCCATTGAGGGCGGCCTTGTGCCGACCAAGGACGCCATCTTCCGCGAAGACGAAAATTCCCCGTACGTCAACGTGCTGGTCACGCGGGAAGACAACAAGAACGACCCGCGCATCCAAGAACTGGTGAAGGTTCTCCTGTCGGAAGACGTCAAGAAATTCATTGAAGAGAAGTACAAAGGGGCGGTCGTACCGGCGCAGAAAACCTTCTGATGCGAAGCGGTTCCTGGCACCCTTGGCGCGAGACCTTGGGATGCAGGTGGCGGACAAAAAATGTTGGAAATCCCTCTCCCGCGAGAGGGATTTTTTGTTCGGTGTCGAATGAAGGCGAGAGGATGCCATGACCCCAGGAGGGTTGCCCATGAGCCCCGATCAACTGTTGGCCGTGGTCCGTGAGGCGGTCCAGGACGCGCTTCTCCCGGTACAGGCCGAGCTGCGCCGACTTGGTGAGCGGATGGACCAGCTTGAACAGCGAATGGCTCGGATGGAGCAGCGGCTGGATGGTCTGGAGCAGCGGTTGAATGGCTTGGAACAGCGGCTGGACGGTCTGGAGCAGCGGCTGGATGGTCTGGAGCAGCGTGTGGACGCCCTGGAGGCGCGCGTAGGCAGCATGGAGCAGCAACTGGTCGAAATGAAAGGCGAGATTCGCGACTGGACGACGCGCATGGACGCGTTCGAGGCGTTTCTTGACCGTCGCCTTCGGGATC
This sequence comes from Calditerricola satsumensis, assembly GCF_014646935.1. GTDB lineage: Bacteria > Bacillota > Bacilli > Calditerricolales > Calditerricolaceae > Calditerricola > Calditerricola satsumensis. The sequence continues at coordinate 8,328 of NZ_BMOF01000060.1, forward strand.
ATGAACACCGTCAGGAGCTAATGTGGAAGGAATTGCATCCCCGCCTTGTCTTCCTCGAAAACAAGGTGGAGCACCACGAGAAGGATCTCGCCTTCCTTCGCCAAGCGTTCCTCGGGCGATGAGGGGTGACAGCACGCGGGCATGGCGCCGCAAGAGCCGCTTTGGCGCTGCCCGCCTTTTTTTGTTCGCGGGGTACGCTGTTTTTGGGGTTTGGCTGGGTGTAGGGATGCGTGCGACCGCCGCTCCCCCGTTCTACCCCGCGTGCGGGCCGCATAACGTATACCGAGCACCGAAGAACGTGTTGCGCGCGAAAGGGGGAGTTTGCGTGCACCAGGAGGACAACCGGGGGTTGCGTTTTCACGTTCGCGAGCAGGTTCACCTTCCGGACGACGCGCCGGAGATCGAGGCGATTCGCGAGCTGGAGCTGGAACCCGTCGTGGAAGTGACCGCATCCGGCGGTTCGGTGACGGTTTCGGGGTTCCTCAGCCTGACTGGCAAGTACATCGGCCGGCGGGAATACCTGGGGGGAACCGGGGACGGGCGTGAGGCGCACGTGCCGTTTCCGTATCATCCTTTTGAAAGCGAGATGGGCCCCTTGGCGCCCTGGCAAAAGCGCAGCGAGATTCGCCACCGCATCCCGCTGGACATCACCGTGCCGGAAGACCGCGTGCCCGACTTGGAGGACGTCTACGTGGTCATCGACAGCTTCGATTACGAGGTGAACGGGCCGCGCAAGTTGCTTATCGACGCCGTGCTGGACGTTACCGGCATTGTCGTGGATAGCCGTCGCGGCGCGCACACGGTGGAGCAGGACGCGCCCGCAGCCCCCGTGCTGGTGAGCGGGCCGGAGCCGGCGCGCGAGGCGGCCGGAGCCGCCGAAACGGCAACGGAGGGCGTGGCCGAGTCGACACCGGATTCGCGCGCGGACGATGCGCCTGCGGTTTTGCGCGAGGAGAAGGGGGATCCGGTTTTGGACGGGCACGAGGCGGCGTTCGCCCGCGTATCGCCTTCTGCGCAGGGGCCTTCCGCGCCGGAGGCCGGGAGCGGCGACGAGCCGACCGAGCAGGGCGCGTCGGAGGCGGTGGAGGCGGCCGCCGCGCCAGCGGAAGCAGGCGACGCTTCTGCGCGCCAAGGGTCCGACGCGGCGGCAGAAGCCCAACCGAAGCCGCAGCCGGAGGTGAAGGTGGCCATCACGGCCAAATCCAAAACCGAGGAGAGCAGCGCCCGCCCGCTCTCTTCTTATTTGATGGAGAAATTGGCCAAAGAAAAGCGGCCGGCCGGATCGGACGAACAAACGCCCGCTTCGGCGGCCCCGCGCGCATCGGCCGAGCCGAACTCGACCGATGGGGAGGGCCAAGCGGAGGGCGAAACGACCGCCGCACGCGAGGGACAAGAGGCGGATGCAGAAGACCGCGAAGCGACCAAGAGGCCCGAAAACGGCCGGTACCTGATCGGCCTGCTCAAGGAGAAGGAAGAGCGGTATGCGCGCCTGACGATGTGCATTGTGCAGCGCGACGACACGCTGGCCTCCATTGCCGCCCGCTACGGGGTGTCGGTGAGCACGATTCGGTCGGTGAACCGCATGGCTGATGACCGCGTAGAAGAAGGGCAGATTCTCCTGATTCCGCGGGGGGAAGGGTGACGAAACCGTGGTGGCAAAACGGCAGTTGGGCGGAATGCACGCAGAAGCCGGCATTCCGCTTTTTCTCTGCGCGGCGTTGGCGGCGCACCCGCGGGAATGGGCTCCGATCGGCAGGGCGATGTGGCGCGTGGAGACGGACCGGGGCGCGTTTGTGATGGCGGCTGTCCACCGCGATCCGCAGGAGCTTGCGTGGATCGACCGGGTGCGGCATGACCTGGCGGCGCGGGGATGGACCCATTATCTCCCCTGGCTTCCGAGTCCCCAAGGCGACGCGGTGTGGCGGAGCCGCGAGGGGATGTTTGTCGTCATGCGCCTGCCGACGGCACACGCCCCCCCTGCCGATGCCCTCGACCGCCTGTTTGCCTCCTTGGCCGCCCTGCATCGCCTGACGTCGACGCCGCTGCCCCATGTCCGTCCATGGGTGGATCAGGTGATCGAGCAGCTCCGCTGGCAATGGAACCGGTGGAAGGCCCGTCTCGCCCAGTGGCAGGAGGAAGCCGGTCGCCGGGCCTACCCTTCGCCGGTTGACGCCGTTTTCCTTGCCAACGCCGAGGCGCTCGCCGAGGCGCTGGATCGCGCGCTGGCGCTGTTGGCGCGCTGGGAAAAGGCGGTAGGACGGCGCGCGGTCCTGCGCGTGTCATGGGTGCTTGCCCGCCCGCGCCCGGACCGGCTGGTCTGGCGCGAAGGGGGCGAGCCGCTCTGGCTCGACTGGTCGGACGCCACCGTTGACGCCCCGGTGCGCGACGTGGCCTACCTCTTGCGCGCCGTCTCGCGCGCCGTGGAGGAAGACCGCTTGCCCGCCGCGTTGGCCGCCTACGACGCCCACTTCCCCCTGCGGGAGGAGGAACGTTTGGCGCTGGCCCTCCTGCTGGCGCCGCCCCATGCGGTCTTTCGCCTCCTTGAGCGCCATTACGCGTGGGAGCGTCGCGTGCGCCTGGAAGCGGTAACGGCCCTCGAGCGCGAGCTGGATCGCCACGCGCTATTCGGCCGGTTGCTCGATGCCTGGCTGTAGCCGATGGGGATGGGTGTACACGTTAAAACGCGCGCCGCGAACGAAGCCGATGGCGGTGATCCCCAATTCCTCGGCGATGCGCAAGCCGAGCTCGGTGGGGGCCGACTTGGAGAGGACCACGCCCACCCCCATCTTGGCCGCCTTGAGGATCACCTCCGAGGAGAGCCGCCCGCTGAAGGCGAGCAGCTTGTCGTCGCGCGGCACGTTGTGCTGGAGGCAATAGCCGTAGAGCTTGTCGAGGGCGTTGTGCCGGCCAATGTCGGTGCGGGCGACGACGAGACCGGCGCGCGTGCAGAGGGCGGCGTTGTGGACGCCGCCGGTGTCGGCAAAGACGTGGGAAGTCTCCTGCAGCGCGCCGATCAGGCGCAGCACGTCATCGGGGGCGAGGGTGGGAGCCTGCTCGACCGGTTTGGCCGTTTGGACGTCGTTGAAGAAATAGAAGGATTGCCGCCCTTTCCCGCAGCACGACGGAATGTAGCGCTTGTTGAAGAAGCGCTGGGAAAACCGGCGTTTGCCCGCCGTTTCCACGTAGGCGAACCCGTTTGCGGAATCGAGGGTGAGGGAGACGATCTCCCCGGCGGAGCGGATGACCCCTTCCGCCGCCAGAAACCCGATGACGAGTTCGTCCAGGTGGCTGGGCGTGCAGACGAGCGTCGCCAGTTCCTCGTCGTCGACGTAGACGGTGAGGGCGTATTCGCTTGCCACCGTGTCGACGGCCGCATGCAGGCGGCCATTTTCGTAGCGCAGGATGGGGCGTCGTTGGGTCACGGGCAGCTCCATGGGCGCGTCTACCCCTTTCCCTCCGAGGTCTCGTTGCTTTCATTATACGGAAGATGCGGTACAATGGAGGCGACCGGGTTTGGCGGGAAGGAGGAGAGGCCATGCATCGCGCGTTTGCGGACGCGCCCAATCGCGCGCCGCTTTCCGTGGAAGATGCCCAAGCGGTGATCCTCGAATCGCTCGCGCCCCTGCCCGTGGAACGAATTCCCCTGGTTGACAGCGACGGCCGGGTCCTGGCCCAGGCGGTGGTGGCCGACGGCGACGTGCCCCCCTTTGACCGCTCGATGATGGACGGGTATGCCGTGCGCGCGGCGGACACGGCGGGCGCGTCGTGGGAGCGTCCGGTGCCGCTGGCCGTCATCGAGGAAGTCCCGGCGGGGTGTTCCCCGACCAGGCGCGTCGGTCCGGGCGAAGCGATTCGCGTGATGACCGGGTCGATGATTCCCGAGGGGGCCGACGCCGTGGTGAAGTTTGAGAACACGGCAGAGGGGTACAACCGGAACGTGGCCACGGTCCATGTTCGCGTGCCTGCGCGGCCGGGAGACAACATCGCCAAAAAAGGCGAGGACATGGCCAAGGGAAGCGTGGTGCTGCGGCCGGGCGTGCCCATCGGCGCGGCGGAGGCGGCGGTTTTGGCCACCTTTGGCGTGGCCGAGGTGGCGGTGTACCGCCGGCCGGTGGTCGGCATTTTGGCCACCGGGTCGGAATTGGTGGACGTGCACGAGCCCCTTTCCCCCGGAAAAATCCGCAACTCGAACAGCTACATGGTGGCCAGCCTCATTCGCGCCGCGGGAGGCGTGCCGAAGTTGTTCTCGGCCGTCGGCGATTCCGTCGAAGCCATGCTGGCCGCCGTGGAGCCGCACCTCGACGAGTTGGATGCCCTGGTGACGACCGGCGGCGTATCGGTGGGCGACTACGACCTGATCCCCGACCTCTACGAACGCTTGGGCGCGACGACGCGGTTTTGGAAGGTGCTCGCCCGCCCCGGCCAGCCGGTGCGCTATGCCGTGCGCGACGGGAAGCCCTTTTTCGGCATCTCCGGCAATCCGGCGTCGGCGTTCGTCAACTGCCAGCTGTTTGTCCTCCCGGGGGTGCGCCGTCTGGGCGGATGGGCCCATCCGCTGCCGCGCACCGTGCGGGCGCGCCTCGTCAATGCCTGCTCGGCGCCGCCGATCAAGCCGGATCGCTTCTTGCGCGCGCGCCTGTATGAAGCGGAAGGGGAGCTTTTCGTCGAGGTGGCCAAAGGGCAATCCTCGGGGATGATCGGCTCGCTCGTGGGGGCCAATGCCTTGGTGCGGGTCAAAGGCGGCACGGCGGTGGAGCCGGGGCAGGTGGTGGATGTGGTGGTGTGCGGGGAGTGGCCTTCGATTCCGCCCAAGAAAAAGGCTCTACGCTAAAAAGTGTGGATGCCAAGAAGGAAAAAGGCGGTCAGCGAGCCAAGGGA
>NZ_BMOF01000061.1 GCF_014646935.1 Calditerricola satsumensis
GTTCCAATTCCTCATAGGTAGGCTCCAAACCACGCTGCTGAAATTGACGAACAGCGTGCGGTGTCAGTTCCAATTCCTCATAGGTAGGCTCCAAACCGGTGCGGGAAATGAATGCAGGCGAGGCGGCCCACGAGTTCCAATTCCTCATAGGTAGGCTCCAAACTCACCCCCGTTTCGCTTCATAGGCATTGATTGCGTCTCGTTCCAATTCCTCATAGGTAGGCTCCAAACGAAATTGCGGTTCTCGACGCGGCGATAAATAGGCGTGGTTCCAATTCCTCATAGGTAGGCTCCAAACCGGCCGCTACTACGCGTACACCAAATTGAGACCGGAGGTTCCAATTCCTCATAGGTAGGCTCCAAACCCTTAAGGATCGTGTGCTGCGGAAGCTTGCTACGGCCTGTTCCAATTCCTCATAGGTAGGCTCCAAACTAGGCCCAGTCTTTCATCGCTCGTTCGAGCGATGTGGGTTCCAATTCCTCATAGGTAGGCTCCAAACCAGATCCCGATTGTGTAAGACTTGTAACCAGAAATGGGTTCCAATTCCTCATAGGTAGGCTCCAAACCAATGCCTGCTTATTTTCGATGAAGCAGGTGTTCTGTTGTTCCAATTCCTCATAGGTAGGCTCCAAACTGCCCGGCATCATATGCTACGGGCCACCCAATACGAAGTTCCAATTCCTCATAGGTAGGCTCCAAACGGAATGCACTTTCTACCCATTGAATTGTCTCTAAAGCTTGTTCCAATTCCTCATAGGTAGGCTCCAAACTTGTATGCGAAATTCATCTCAGCATCTCCACGTCGCAGTTCCAATTCCTCATAGGTAGGCTCCAAACTCTACTACGCCATCCACGAATTCAGCGAGGACATGCAGTTCCAATTCCTCATAGGTAGGCTCCAAACCCAATCTCCCAGCGCGTAGGGTAATCGAGATTGTGCAGGTTCCAATTCCTCATAGGTAGGCTCCAAACTCACCCTTAAAGCATCAATAAAGCATATCAAATCACGTTCCAATTCCTCATAGGTAGGCTCCAAACGGTCGTCGGCCTGGTCATTGGTCTGCGCCGTTCCGGGTTCCAATTCCTCATAGGTAGGCTCCAAACGATGTCCGACAGGCTCGCAACCGTTAGCGTCGCATGTTCCAATTCCTCATAGGTAGGCTCCAAACAGGAGGGCGAGTGGCTGACCATTGCGGAAATAGCGGCGTTCCAATTCCTCATAGGTAGGCTCCAAACCTTTATTGTTACCTACCATAAAACAGAAGATGAAGCGAGTTCCAATTCCTCATAGGTAGGCTCCAAACGAAAGCAAGAAGGAGGGCTGAAATGGGACGACACTTGTTCCAATTCCTCATAGGTAGGCTCCAAACTTTTTGGCGACGGATGGTACAATGCGGCGACCAAAGGTTCCAATTCCTCATAGGTAGGCTCCAAACTAGCTCATCCTCATTGGGACATTCCTCTAAAGCGCAGTTCCAATTCCTCATAGGTAGGCTCCAAACCCGCGCAAAAATCATCGTGTATCATCCCCTGTAGGATGTTCCAATTCCTCATAGGTAGGCTCCAAACCGGTTCCATGCCGACGAGCCCGACCAAACATGCCGTATGTTCCAATTCCTCATAGGTAGGCTCCAAACCGGTGAATGGAGCCCGTGGCTCGTGTACGAGTTGTGGTTCCAATTCCTCATAGGTAGGCTCCAAACGATCGCCGTCTTCGTTATACCAGCACGCTCCGCGAGGTTCCAATTCCTCATAGGTAGGCTCCAAACGCCGAACAGCGTGGCAACGAAGTTGAGGAACGCCGTTTGTTCCAATTCCTCATAGGTAGGCTCCAAACTTTCAAAAAGCCCTTTAAAGGGCTTTTCTTTTTGATTGTTCCAATTCCTCATAGGTAGGCTCCAAACACGAGGTGAGCGCTACGCGAAGACTTATGAGCTGCGCAGTTCCAATTCCTCATAGGTAGGCTCCAAACACAACCGGCAATGCCGGCCAGCGTCTCAATCATCGAGTTCCAATTCCTCATAGGTAGGCTCCAAACCTCACAGACACCGGACCAGTATCACACAGACACCGGTGTTCCAATTCCTCATAGGTAGGCTCCAAACAGGCGCAGATGAGGCCGGAACGATTGCGGAAAGGCGAGTTCCAATTCCTCATAGGTAGGCTCCAAACTCGTCTTTCGAGCGTTGCAATTGGTACAGCATATCGGTTCCAATTCCTCATAGGTAGGCTCCAAACGTTCTTGTACGCGAGATAGCGTTTGGCGGCGCGCGAGAGTTCCAATTCCTCATAGGTAGGCTCCAAACGACGGCTTGAATGGCGTGGCGTGGGTGGACGACCGAGTTCCAATTCCTCATAGGTAGGCTCCAAACACCACAATCCAACGAGATAAAACAGCCCAGCAACGGGTTCCAATTCCTCATAGGTAGGCTCCAAACCGAATCCGAATCCTGCGCCGGAACCGAGTCCGGAGCGTTCCAATTCCTCATAGGTAGGCTCCAAACCTACTGCATACATTTTGTTGTTAACCACACCAGCAGTGTTCCAATTCCTCATAGGTAGGCTCCAAACGGGCAGGTACGGCTCGTGTTCTTTGGCTCCACCCACTGTTCCAATTCCTCATAGGTAGGCTCCAAACGAGCGGTGAGGATGCGAGGCTCGGATAGGCCTTTTTGTTCCAATTCCTCATAGGTAGGCTCCAAACCCAAAAAATCGCGATGCTAGCACCCTCTTAAGGGCACCGGGCACCATGCCAAAGCTTTCGAAATCATTGTACATGAACGGAAGGTCCGCAGGCAAGAGGAAAATGGCGAGGAGAGACAAAAAATGGGTGTCGTCGACCCCCTGGCATTTTTGCAGCACTGGAGGTCGACGACACCAAGTGCAGAGAAGTTGCGATGCGCATTCGGAACCTCACAAAATGGTCTCCCATCCGCCTTTTTGTACGCCCATGATTTCGCGTTCGCTGTAGCGGCTGGTACGCATGACGTAAAAAATAAACGAATCCTCGTTGAGATTGGCCACACGCCGGAGCTCATTTTTGAGTTGGAAGTACTGGCTGGGAGTCAGCTCTCCTTCGAGGACCGAATTTTGTACCCAAGTCAAGTACCGACGGGCGATTTTGAGCACTTTGGCCACGCGCTTGACATCGACATCGTACACCAAGATCACGTACACGAGCATTCACCACCGGCTGACAAAGGGGGTATAGGGCTCGTCGCCCAGCAGATGTTTTTGAATCTTGTAAAGTTCCAGACGGATAAGCTGCCGATAGGAGACTTTGCGTTTTAAACGCCGGTGCTGCAGGGTGGTGCGCATGCCCTTCTCAAACTCTTCGACAAAAACGCGCTGGGCGCGCTCGCGCAAAACCAGGCCACCGAGCTCATGGAGAAAGTCGTCGGCTTGAATCTGGCGACGACCCAACACCCGAAAGATCACCCGGTCGACGAGGAGCGGCTTGAACACTTCCGCCACGTCTAGGTTGAGCGAAAACCGCCGAAAGTTCGCCGCATGCAGAAACCCAATGCGCGGGTCGAGCTGCGTGTGGTAAATTTCCCGCAACACCGCGCTGTACAACAAGGAGTTCCCAAAACTAATCAGCGCGTTTAAGCGATTGCGCGGTGGGCGGCGTGAGCGCATGCCAAACCGGAACGCCTCGTCTTCGAGAATGGCATCAAAGGCTTGGTAGTAGGCCTGACGTGCATGTCCCTCTGCAGCCATGAGCGCTTCAATGGAACCGGCCGTCTCCACCTCGCGGCGATGGCTCTCTATCGCCTCCTGCATCGGTTCCACGGCCTTGCCGCGGTTCTTGTAGTACCGCAGCACGTTCAACATGTTGTCAAGGGCGCCCTCGACAAAGCGACGGGCTAAAGCCAGGCGACGGGAAGGATCGAGATAGTGTTCGGCCTGCTTCAAGAGCACATACCCGCTCACATGGTGTTCCCGCGGATAAAAGGTGCCCATGTAGTAGCCATAGTGGCTGTAGATATGCACGGGAATCTCTTTCTGGCTGCAAAACTCCAGCATCTTCTTCGTCACATCGACCTCGCCGAACAAGAAGATCTCCCGCACGTGCTCCACCGGAACGTACCGCTTGCCGTCGGCCGTCTCAAACAAGAGCGTGTGATCTTTCCGGCGCAACTGGCCGTCGCGAAAGATGTACAGCGACTCCTTCACCGCGCTCCCCTTCCTTGTCCCTTACGCCCAGCAAAGCTCCCGGTAGGCGCATTTCCGGCACCACTTGCACCACACTGCCGGAACCGGGTCCTCCTTGGCCACGAGGGCGGCAATCTCCTTCTCCACTTCGGCCATCCGCTCGGCGGCGGCCTCGTCGAGCACCACCTCCTCGGTACGCCGTTCCAGGGGGAAATGGAGCCGCCCCTTGGCCGTCACGCCCAACTTCTGCAGCCGGTACAAGTAATAGGTGAGCTGCAGGCGGGCGCTTTCCGCATAGCGGGAGCTCTTCTTCACTTCGCCCACCACCACGTCCCCCTCGGGCGTGCGCATCAGGTCCAGCGCGAGGTTCTCGACGCGGACTTCCTTCCGGTCGCGCCCATAGGCCTCTTCATGCAGCGTCCGCCCAATCCGCAGGTTGTCGTCATCATGAGAAGGCGTAATTTGTCGAGCCATCAGCCAGACCTGGCGCTTGCAAATGGCCCAGTACCAGACCAGCGTCCCATTTACCCGCGAAAGGGAATCCTCCGACACCACAAGCGCCTCCCCCTTCCCTGTCTCACCACAGCCACGCCCCCTGCTGCGCCTCGGCATCGCGAAGAGCGGCAAAGCCGAGCTCTTCGTCATACAGCCGAGGGTCGGAACACAGGACAATCCCGCGCTCGGTGTCGACCGCCACGCGCTGGGCACAGGTCTGTACCACGGGAACGGAAAAGGCCTGCAAGGCGGCCAGAAACCGCTTGCGTTCGAGAAAGCTGAGGCGACGCATCCAGGATGGATCGCCATACCGCTCGTACAATTCCGCTGCGGTTCGGCATCCCCATCGTCCAAGGTACCGCTCGCGCTGCTCTTCGGTCAGGTGCTCCTCCCCGGTCGGCACGAACACCGTGACCGTGGGGACGGTCTCTTCAAAGGGTTCCAGGCCGCGCAGGGCCGACCATTGGCCCAGCGCCGCTTCTTTCATGCGCTCAACATAGGCCACGTGGGCATTTCGGGCAAACACCTCGTCGTAATAGGTAGAAAGGAGGGCGAGGACATCGGGCTCTTCAGCCGGATAAGCCGCGCTGGACAGGAGCGCGTCGGTCACTTCTCGTTCTTCGCGCCGCCGGTACAGCCATTCGCGCGTCGACCGCTCGCCACCCCGCACAAAAGGCTGGGTCCACACCTCCCCGACCTCTCCTTCCCCGCGCCGGTTGACGCGCCCGGCGCTCTGCACGAGGGAAGGAATCGTCGACAGGGCCCGCCACAGGAAGCGCACGCTCAGGTTGAGCCCGCACTCCAGAATGGGCGTGCCGACGACAATGGCCGCCTTTTCCCTTTTCAGATGTTCGCGCAGCACCTTGAGCTTCCGCTGTTTGTGAATCGGCTGCAGCATGCCGTGCAGGAAAAAGGCCGGGATGTCGGTTCGCTGTCGTACGGCGCGAAAGACGCGCAGGGCATCGGCCACGGTGTTGAGCAGCACGCCGACCTGCCCCACCTCGCGCGCCTTGCGCACGGCCAGTTCGGCCACGTCCTCCTCATCGACCGCATCCCGCGCATCGGTCCACGCCCTTACGTGATAGCGGCACACCGCCGGAACCTCTTCGGCAGGGATGAGCTCCTGCACCTCGATGCCGGCATAGCGCGTCGGCGGCAGCGTAGCCGTCACGAGGAGCACCTGGGTGCCCAGGGTGCGGGAGGCCGCCGCCAAAAGCTGCAGCAAGACATTCCAAACGCGGGGATCGAGCATCTGCGGCTCGTCCAACAGCACAAAGGCGTTTTCCAGCGCCGGCACGCGCAGCGTATGCTGGGCCCGCCGCGGAAAGAGGGCCCGGAAAAGTTGGTGGAAGGTGGTGGCCACCACCGGGGCCTGCCACGATTCCATGGCCAGGTAAGATGCATCGTCCATCTCGTCGCTCAGCGCCACCGCCAGATGGTGGTGTTCGAGGACCTCCACGCGGCACGCCGTGGCAATCTCCCGCGCCGCTTGAGAGAGAATGGAGATGTGCGGCGCTACATAGACGATGCGCCGGGCGCGATTCTGCCGCACCGCTTCGAGGGCGATGCGCAAGGCGGTGAGGGTTTTGCCGTATCCCGTGGGCAGCGTGAGGGCAAAAAACGGGGCGTCGGGGTTTTGGCGCCAGGCGGCGAGGGCGCGTTCGCGCATGGCCTGGCGCAGGCCGTCCATCTGGTTGGTGCCACCATCGGTGCCGTGCCGCGTGCGGTCAATAGAGGCTTCCAGGGCCGCGATGGCCGCTTCCGCCTGGGACGGCTGCCACTCCGCCGGTTGCACCTGGCCCGAGTCCATGCGATCAGCAGCGATCAGGCGCCCCGTTTGCGCGCGCAGGCAGGCGTCGGCCACGCGCTGGGGGGCCGCTCGGTCTTCCAGCTGGCCCACGCACACCGCCTTCCACCGGGACACCTCCTGGCGCCACCGGAGGCTGAGCGCGTGCACGCGCGCATGAACCGCATTGCCACTGTGCAGCCAGGCGGGGACGGGGAAAGTGGGCGGCAGGTGGGGAGCCAGCGCGCGGGCCACCCCGGGCCAGTCCACGTCGGCCGCCACCGCCGCGTGCCAGTGGCCGCGCCAGGGCGGGGCATCCTCGATGTCCCCCAGCTCCCCGTGGTGATCGGCCACATCGCGGACCCAGCGCAGCCATGTGCCCCGGTGCGCTTCCCACGCCGACAGGTGCCGGAGCAGGTCCTGGCCCAGGGCCGCCAGCACCGCGGCCCCAAAATACGCATGCGGCACGGCTCGAGCCGGCCGTTCCGCTTCCTTGCCCTGCAGGTAGCGCTGCCACTCCGCGCGCGCCTTGCCGAGGTCGTGCAAAAACCCCGCCAGGCGCGCCAGCCATTCCTCCGGCGACTTGGGCGACGGGGCCATCGCCCTGGCGACAGCATCCAGGTGATCCGAAAGGCGCTGGGACGGACGGGCCCAACACGCCGCAAAGGGGATCACCACAGCGCCACCACCCCCGCTTCGCCCTCCCGGAGGCCCATCAGCCGCACAGGAAGATGCGCGGAAGGCTTTGGCACAAACCGGATCGGCCCTCCCGCTGCGTTGTAGAGCACGCTGACGCCCCCGCGGTATTCGCCCGGCCCCACCCGTTCATAGAGCATCCCGCCGACGCGGGCATACTCCGCATCGGGCAACGGCTCGAGGCGTTTCACCGCTGCCACTGGGACCACGGTGCGGCACAGCAGCGGCTCCTCGTCTGCCTCCTCCAGCGGATCGGCCGCCCATTCACCCACATACTCCGGAACGGTCAGCGCGTAGGCCACGCCGAGATACGTGGGGTACACGCTGCGGCGCTGGCGGATCGCCTCGGCCAGCTCGGCCTGCTTCGGCCCGGTGTAGTAGATGCGATAATGGGGCTGGATGAGCAGCTCCACGGCCGTGGGGCGGTGGAAGGTTTTGGTGTTACTCCCGTCGAGGTACATCTTCCCCAGCATCGACAGCTGCTGCGCGCGCGTGCGCACCGGCGCGCGCAGCTCGATGGCCGCCCAACCGTCCTGCACCGGTTCGGTACCGAGGATGGCCCCCAACAATCCGTGCAGCGCCGTCCGCGTGAGGAAGGGGTAGGTGGCGTGGGTTACGGCCGTGTCGGGCCGCCGAAAATGAGCCAAAGGCCCGCGCACGTCAAAGACGAGCAGCGTCGTCAACGTTCTCCCCCTTCCTGCTTCTCACCACAGCGACTCCACGCGTCCCGGCAGTTCTCCGCGCAACCGCAGCGCGGGATGGGCCATGTACCGCACGCGGGCGATGCGCCCGGCTTCGCGTTCCAGCACCTCGGCCAGCCCCGTCACGTCCAATTCGATCTCCTCGAGCGAAGACGGCTTCCGTCCCGAACGCCACGCCTCTGCATCGGGCAGAAGGCGCACCGCCTCTTCCAGGTGCCCAATGCGGTAGAAGGGGTCTTCGTATTCCACATGCAGCAGGAAGAGGGGTTGCTGCAAACCGCGGCCGCGAGCCTGGCGATGGAGCGTGCCCTTCCACAGCCCCTCAAAGAGGAGGGCCAAATCCTGCTCGTCCATGCCGGTTTCTTTGGCCAGCGTCGCGTTGATCACCCCCGGCATGAGAAAAACGGCAAAGGGCACAAGATAGGTGGTCCAGATGGTCCCTTGCCCTTTCCCTTCCTCCGCCGGCATCACCACCGTCCCCTGCACATACCGGGACTCAACCGGGTGCAGGGAATGGGCCCAGCCAAACTGCACCGGACCCGTGCGGTGAAAGCTTTCGTCCTTAACAGAAAAGACGATGCCGAACACGCGGGCATCGAAGGAAGCCTGCATGATCCGCTCCAGGGTGACCTCGCTGCTCCCAAAGGCCCGTTCCACGATCGCTTTGGCCAAATCGCGCCGGTTGAGCAGTTTGCCGTTTACCCGCTCTTCCCGCACAAACACGAAATGGCGGCGTTCCGGGCCCCCATCGGGGTACTTGGCCAATACGAAATCGCGCACATCCCGCTTGATGCTCACATCCGACAGAGAAATGCGCCCATCCTCCTCGTCGAAGAGGCGCCGCGCATCGCTGTCGGCCAGGGGATCGCGGTTGGGAATCCCGTCTTTTACCGATTTGACAAAGAGCAACTCCCCGCTGCGTACCATCGCGTTGACCTCCTCCATCTGTTCTTCCGCGCGTTAAGCTTCGGCCATTGCCGCGCTTTCATCAGCCGCCACGCCTTCACCTTCCGCCTCCGCGGCACCCAGCACGCTATCAGCCAAATGATAGCCGGCCCAAAAAGCGGCCAGAAAGGCATCGCGCGCCTTTTGCACCTCCGGCTCCATTTGCCGGTAGGCCAGAAGCCACGCCCCATGCTGGCGGCGCAACTCCTCTCTCAAGGGCAGGCCCACCCGGACGGCATATTCCGGCATGGGCAGGATCGCCCGCCGCCACACCGCATCCGGTGTCAACCGGCTGCCAAAGGTCAGCACCCGGTGGGTAAGAAAGTCCTTGCCCTTCGTTTTCCACCAGTACCCGCGGCTGAAGGCGCGCACCAGATACCCGGCGGCAAACCCCAGCTCATCGACGGATCGGGCAAAGTCAAGGCTCCCCGCCTTCAGCTCGTTCAAGAGCTCCGGCCACGGCCGCATGTCGGCTCCCTCCTCCTTGCGTTGAACCACCTTCCTCATGTACGCCTGCCAGAAGGCCCGAAACACCAGGTAGCGCAGCACTTCTTCCCGCATGGCCCACCGCGCGTCGTCCCGTTGCCAGCGCGCCGCACACTCCTGCATGCGCAACGCCGCGTGACGCACCATGGGGCTGAGGGCGATCGGCTGCCGATGCAAGATGCGTCCCAGCGCTTGCCACACATAGCCATACCCGTAAGCCATCGCCAAAAGCGGCGGCAGGCACAAAAGCTGCCGCTCATACCGCGCGGGAGAAAGCTGCAGCGCCTGGCACAGGCGGGCCACCTCCTCGCCCAGCGCCACGAGCAGCTCGTCTACCGCCTGGGCCACGGAAGGCGTCACGTCTTCCACCACGGCCAGCAAATGGACGTTCTTCCGCGCCACCTCCCCCGTGTAGTACAGCACCGTCAGGCGGAAACGGGCATCGGTGAGCGTTTCGGGGAGCACCGTCTGCTCCAGGCCCAGCACTTGCTCGAGCGGCAATCCGCGCTCCAGATAAACCGTTTGGCGGCGAAAGGCCTCAAGCCCGTCGGCAAAGCGCTTTTCGGCTTCCGCATCCAAGGGCACCAACGGGGTGATGATCAGCCCGGCATACACCTCCTGCCGTACCTGCCTCGGAGTGTCACCGCCGCGGCTCATCGCGGGGGCAAACAGCTCGCGGGTCACCCACACCGGCAGGCGGCGCGAGGCGGTGGAAAAACAAAATTGTCCCCCCAGGGTAAGCCCCTGGTAGCAGCGGTGACACAGCGCTGCCCCCCGCACCAGCTCTTCTTCTGCTAGCTCGCTGGGCAAGGGCGCGCGCCACTCAAAGGCAAACAGGGGCCACGCCTGGTTGGCGATGGAGACCACCGGCCCCTCGGCCCCGCAGCAGACGCAGACGCCGTCATCGAGGGCGCCCTTCTCCATGCCCTCGGCCAGCTTGGCCTGCCAGGCCGCCTGCTCCAAAAGGGCGAGGTTGGCGCAAACGGCCACCCCCGGGTGCAGGCGGCTTTGCACCACCCACGGCCCGTCATCTGAAGCGGCCGCCGCATACCGGTAGGGATGGCCCTCGCCCACCTCGGCCAGCACCAAAAGCCCGTACAGCTTTTCCTTCTCCGTTGCGCCGCTGGCCAGCGTAGCAAAGGCATCGGCCAAAGGCGCCGTCAGCGCCGCCACCTCCACCGCCCCGCGCCACAACTGGGTGCGGGCCAGGCGCCGCTCGAGAAAATCGCGCACAGCCTCAGCATTGGCGGCCAGCTCACGGAACTGTTTGTCATACACAAGGTACACCGGTATGCCGTAGCGCCCCTGAGGCTTAAGAGGATTGCCCCCCTTAGGCAGGACAAACGGTGCGGCGACGGTGCGCGACCGGTCGGGAACAAAGCGGGCCTGCGTCTTCTTGCGCCGCCCCTTTCCGCCTTCCTGCGGCTCTTCCTGCCAGTCGCCCCACGCCATGGGAGGATGCACGGCAAACCGTCGCTGCGCCACATCGATCTCCACAAGGATGACGTTTTGGAAAAACTGAGCCCCCGCTTCCACATCGGTGATCTGCCGGATCACCTCGGCGGGCGATCCCCCACGGTTCAACAAGGGGAGTCCCATGCGGATCAAGCCGTCGATCAGCACGTCTGCGATTCACCTCTGTCCGGTAGGGGCTCGCACAACCCGAACCCCTGCGCATTTTTGGCCCCAAATCCCGCATACAGCCCCAATTCAATCAACCGCGGGTCTCCTTCCAACACGAACCGCCCCGACCATCCCTTCACAACGGTTCCCTTGTAGGTGACGAGATGAAGCCGCGTGCGCCCCACGGGCTTGACCACCGTTTCCGGCCCTGCATACGGCTCCCCCGTCAAAGCGGTCCATTTTTTCACAAGATTTTGGTGAATCAACTCGGCAAAAGGCTTTTCCTTTGGCGCATAATAATAGGTATAACGCTTGCCGTCGCCACGCGTCATGGTGGAATACACCGTAATGGGAGAAAGCGTGTGCACCACAAGCGGATTCCGATCCACCCGCACCCGGCGATAGGCAATCTCCTCGATGAAAACCGTTTGCTCACCCAAGCGCAAACCTTCTTCTTTTATGAGGAGATCGGACAGCTGCCGAAGGAACTCCTCAAGAGGGGAAGCAACCACAAGCCGAATCGGGTTCGAAAAGACAATCTCTTTTCGATCACGGTCTAAGACATAGGCTCCAAGCAGTCGCGAAAACGAAAACAGGCGAAAGGCCCGTTTTCCGTAGCGGAAGCCTTCGTCATGCAGCTTCGTCGCAAAGCGCGCGTCGAGCGCCCGGTATAAGGCTGACTGAATCCAATACGGATACGAAAACGGAAGGCGCAACGCACCCGTCGGCGATGTGAGCGTTATGTGCAGATGCATGCTCAGCCCCTCATTCAACCTGATCTCCTACGTTTGGACAGGTCTATTTTACCATTGTTCAGTATGCATTCCAATCCCCTTATTAGAGTAGATAGCTCCAAACTGTTATGAGGCCGTCTAATGGTCAATTCATAAAAAAATGGGTTACGGCAAGACCGCTCGCGTTCTGACGGCCTGGATGTTTGAGAACCATGAAGGAAAGACTGGTGACCACCTATGTCGATGAATGAGATTGGCGAGTTTGATGTCGTGAAGTTAAAGGATGGGCGGGAGGGAACAGTTGTTGAAGTGTACGATGTCCCTGACTTCCCGCTGGCATATGAGGTTGAATTTGATGATGGCAGCTTGGAGACTGTACAGCCCTCACAGATTGACAAAGTGATATGGAAAGCGAAACGTTGATGCCCGCCTGCGCCTAACGGCATGGCGGTTTTCTTATTTCCATGACGGCCACGTGTACCGGTAAAGCGCGGAAACCATAGGGGAAGTAAGAAAACATGGCGAAAGATTGAAAAACCCTCAACGCAGGGCAAGGTCAGGGATTCCAATCCTTCGTAGGTAGGTTTCAAACAAGGTGATGAGCAATGAACGCCCTCCAATCCCTCCCTCAATGACTAACCCTTTTTCTCCGTTTTGCTCACTCATTCGCACGTTTTCTCCCT
>NZ_BMOF01000062.1 GCF_014646935.1 Calditerricola satsumensis
ACAGTTTTGTGAAGGTGAAAGTGCACCGAATACAAGGGATTCGGACAACGAAAAAGGCTCGAAATTCGTCAAAAACGGTCGCATAAGGGTCAAAAGGGTGGGTCAAAGGGAGCCGTTCAACAGCCGCCTGCCGTTCTCCCACACCGCTCGCCGCAGCACCGCCCCATCGATCCCCTTCAGCGCGGCAACGGCCGCCCCAACGCGCGGAATCCATGCCGGTTCGGCCGGCCGCCCGCAAAAGGGACCGTCGAAGGGCCACGGTCCGTCGGTCTCGAGGAGGAGCTGCGTAAGGGGCACGCGGCGCGCCAGCTCCTGGTCGCGCGATCGCATCAGCACGTCGGGCGTGACGGAAACGAAATGCCCTTCGGCCAGGATGCGCTTCAGGACGTCGGGCGCCGCCTTGAGCCAATGGAAATGGGCCCGCGCCACGCCGGCGCGGCGAAGGCGCTCGAGGGCAACGGGTGCGCCGTGGTAGACGGCATGCAGGAGCACCGGCTTGTCCAGCCGCGCGGCGGCATCGAGAAAGGCGTCCAGCACCTCGATGGCCTCATGCGGCAGGCGATCGCGCTCGGCCTCCGGCAGGGCGTAGTGGGGAAACCCGACCTCTCCCACGGCGTCCACCTCGCCCGCGTGGGCCTCCAGGAGCGCGAGCACGGCGTCCACCTCGTCGCGGTTCCAGCTCGTCCGCTCGGGGTGCAGCCCGAAGGCGATGCCAACGCGGCCGGAAAAGCGCCGCTTGATGGCGAGCAGGCGGCGGCAGGAGGCGGCATCGGTGGCCACGGCCAGAACAAAGCCCACGCCGGCCGCCCACGCCCGCGCGAGCACCGCCTCCGGATCGGCATAGCGATCGAGGTGCACATGGGCGTCCCACCACATGTCGGCCATGGAGCCGTCGCGACCACCGTCACCGGGGAGGCCCTCCCCCGCCCCGCGGGCCCCCATCGCGTCCGGCGCAAAAAAGGCCCCGGTCACCTGCCGGAGCCCGAAGGCCGCATTCCTCTCCCGCGCCGCCATGCGCGCTTCACCCCTTGCGCCCCTTTACGAGGAGGGCGTGGTCCACCTTGATGCACCGGTCCATCACCACGACAAGGCCGCCCTCCTGGGCAATGCGCGCCGCCTCCTCGTTGTAGACGCCCTCTTGCAGCCACAAGGCCTTGGCGCCAATCTTCACCGCCTCCTCGGCCACGGGCACGGTGTGCTCGCTGCGCCGGAAAACGTCGACGATGTCCACGGGTTCGTCGATCTCGGTCAGGGACGCGACCGCCTTCTCGCCCAGCACTTCCGTCACGTTCGGGTTGACGGGAATGATGCGGTAGCCCGCCGCCTGGAGCGCCGCGGCCACCTGGTGGCTCGTCCGCTCCGGGTTGTCGGATAGGCCCACCACCGCGATGGTTTTCGCCTCTTCCAGCAGCCGACGGCGGACCTCGTCGGGGGGATTGCGAAAGGCCATGCGGGTTCCTCCTTTCGATTGCCGCGCGCCCGGCCGAGCCGTGCCGGGCGCGCCCCAAGTGCCACCAACGCCTCACTTGAACACCGGCGCGGCCAGTTCGGCCAATTTCTCGAAGGACGACTTTTCGACGTCCTCGTGGAGGCTGTTGCCGTGGGCGTCCATTGTCACCACGGCGGCAAAGTTCTTGACGCGCAGGAGCCACATCGCCTCGGGGATGCCAAACTCCTCGAGGAAGTAAACCCCTTCCACCGCCTCAACACAGTCGGCGTAGTACTGCGCCGCGCCGCCAATGGCGTTCAGGTACACCGCGCCGCATTCCTTGAGGGCTTCGAGGGTTTTCTTGCCCATCCCGCCCTTGCCGATCACGGCGCGGATGCCAAACTTGCGGATGATGTCGGCCTGGTAGGGCTCTTCGCGGATGCTCGTCGTCGGACCGGCCGCTTTCACCTGCCAGTTGCCCGCCTCGTCCTTCACCATCACCGGGCCGCAGTGGTAGATGACGCCTCCGCGCAGGTCCACCGGGCTGTCGTGGTCGACGAGGTACTTGTGGAGCGCGTCACGGCCGGTGTAGACGAGCCCGTTCAGGATGACCACGTCGCCGACGCGCAGGTCGCGGACCTGCTCCTCCGTAAGCGGCGTGGTGAGCACGACGGTGCGGGTTCCGCTTCCGCCCGCGGCGGCCAGGTCTTCCTGGCCCTTGGGCATCGGCACGGGTTCGTCGCGGTACAGCCAGCGCTTGATCTTCCCCGTCTGCGCATCGATGACCACGCCCATGCGGCGGAAGGCCCAGCAGTTGTAGGCCACCGACACGAAGAAGCTGGCCGGCAGGCGGTTCAGCTTGGTGATCTTGCACCCGAGAAGCGTGGTCTGGCCCCCAAAGCCCATCGTCCCGATGCCCAGCTTGTTGGCGTGCTCCATGATGTACGCTTCCAGCTCGCGCAGCTGCGGATCGGGATTGACGTCATCGACGGGTCGGAACAGCTGCTCCTTGGCCGCCTGGTAGCCGGTGGTGCGGTCGCCGCCGATGCACACGCCAATGAACCCGGCGCTGCACCCCTGCCCTTGGGCCTGGTAGACGGCATGCAAGATGCACTTGCGCACCCCGTCGAGGTCGCGATTGGCCCGCCCCAGCCCGGGCAGCTCACAGGGCAGGCTGTACTGGATGTTCTTGTTCTCGCAGCCGCCGCCCTTGAGCAGGAGGCGCACCTCGATGTCGTCGTGCTCCCACTGTTCAAAGTGGATGACCGGCATCCCCGGTCCCAGGTTGTCGCCCGTGTTCTTGCCGGTGATCGGGTCGACGGAATTGGGGCGCAGCTTGCCGTTCTTCGTCGCCTCCGCCACCGCCTCGCGGATGGCCTTCTTCATCTCGATCTGGTTGGCCCCCACCGGACACTTGATCTCAAAGGTGGGCATCCCGGTGTCCTGGCAGATGGGCGAGACGTTTTCCTCGGC
This sequence comes from Calditerricola satsumensis, assembly GCF_014646935.1. Lineage (GTDB taxonomy): Bacteria > Bacillota > Bacilli > Calditerricolales > Calditerricolaceae > Calditerricola > Calditerricola satsumensis. The sequence goes on from NZ_BMOF01000062.1 coordinate 2,903, forward strand.
CATGCGGATGTTGTCCACGATGGTGGCCAAGGCCAGGGCCGCGCGCGTCCCGGCGTCCTCGCGTGCCTTGGCGCGCAGGATGGCCCGGCGCACGTCGGCGGGCAGGTTCGTCGACGTCTCCACGATCAGCTCGTAGATGCTTTCCTTGAACTGCCGCAGGTCCATACGCATACCCCTTTTCCGTAATCTTTCGACGGAATCCGTAGCGAAAACACGCCCTTTCCACGCAACAGTATAGCACAAGTTTGCCTCTGCGGCCGCTCCCCTCAGGCGATGGCCCGTTTCCCCGCGCCGCGCACGCCCCTTGCCCCTGCCGTCCATAAACTGTAGCGTACCCTACCCTTCGCCAATCCACACCGAAGGAGGAGGTTGCCTTGCCTACCGCGCGAAAACGGGCCACGCGCGCTCGCAGCGGACCGGGCCACCCCACGGCATCCCTGCGCGAGCTCTTTCTCGCGGTCACCGAAACCCGCGAGCGGATGGCCCGCATCGAAGAACAGCTCGGGCAGATGAACCATCTTCTGGAACGCGTCGACGAGATTCGCTATTACGTCGTTCCGCCGCGCCGCCGCCGTGAGCTCACCGCTCCCCCCGGCACCCGTCCACCGCGCTTCGGCCTGCGCCGGTCGTCCGCCCCGGAAGCCTCCCGCCCGCCTTCCGCTCCGCTGGCAAGCAGCGAACTGACCAAACAGCTGCCCGCCCTTGCCGAACTGCTCAAAAACCCCCTCGTCCGCTCGCTCGTTCGCGCGCTGCAAAGCCGCCGGTAAACAAGCAAACGCCCACTCCACGCAAAATGCCCGGATCGGCTGGCCATCGCCAGCGATTCCGGGCATTGTTGTGCGAAAAACGCTTCCCGCGCGCCTGGCCACATCTCTACGCCGGCGCTTTTAGGGCACGCGCGGCGGATAGAAATAGCGCAAGGGCTCGTCAAACTCGATCCAGTCGACGTTAACCATAAGCAGCAGGTACCGCTTCCCCGTCCTCGGGTCGCTGATGATGATGTGGTCCTTCCCCGACGCCTCCAGCCGCCCGCGAAAGATCTTGGCGTTCCACTCGGCGTTGTTTTCAAAGGTCATATAGACGGTGACCATCTTGCCGAGGTTGAGGCGGAGGATGTTTTCAATGTACGACTCCTCAAGCGGAAGCTGCGGGGGCATTCCCGGCGCGGGGGTGGGCATCGGGCGCCGCGGCTGCCCGCCCGGCTGACCCGGCGGCTGGCCATTCGCCGCGACGGGATACCCTTGGGGCCAGAAAAGCGGAGACGGAACATACGACGGGTACATGGGTCACCCTCCCTTGGTTGGCCGACAAACCGGCCGGCACACGCGCGTCAATAGGTCCCATACACGTTGGGGCAGTCGCGATAGACCGGCTGATAAAAGCAATGCGCTTTGTATCGCCCGCTGAGCCGTCCGAACCACTGCGGAGGACAAGCCTGCGGGGGACGAAAGAACCACAGGGCAAACGTGGCCGGGTGAACCCGCTCGCCGTTGACGACGCGGCGGGCCAGGCGGATGTGGTGTTCGCGCGGGTGCTGGTAAAAGTACGAGTAGCGCACCGCTTCAAACCCGCCCGGCGATTGAAAGACCATTTGCGGGATGGTCCGGATGCCACGAAAATCCAGACAATTGGCCCGGACCCGGTTCACGCCGACGTTGCCGACCATAAGCATGCCCAGCTCGCCTTCGCCTTCGGCCTCGGCCCGCATGAGCTGGGCCAACAGCCGGATGTCTTGTTCCCTTGCCCGAATAACGGCCATCGGCCCACTCCCTTGCCTATTGGGTTCAATGACAGAATACTGGGTATTGGCACGAAGGGTGACGTCGGGAGCGAAGAAAACCTAGGGGAGCAGAACCCTTTCAGGACGGGAGGGGGCAGTGATTGGGCCTACCAAACAGGGCTGCCGACGCCACGCGTCGACAGCCCTTTTTCTGCTGAGCAGCCACCTTTCGCCCATTCCCGATCGACGGATCGGGGACGGGTTCCCGCGAACCGTCTACCGCCGTGCGCCGACACGACCGGCAAGCTGGCACGCGGCAGCCAAGGGACAGCCGGCACAGCGCGGCGCATTCTTGCGGCACACGTCTTTCCCAAACTCCACGATCAGGGCGTGGAACAAGGCCAATTCGTCAACCGCAAACCCCTCGGCGAGGACGGCGCGGCGCACCTCGCCGTAGGCAAAGGGCCGCCCCCACAGCCGCTCGGCCAGGCGGCGGGTGTAGGCGTCGCCGATGAACGCCGGCAGCCGAAAGACGTAGAGGAGGAGCGTGTCGGCCGTCTCCTCCCCCACCCCCTTGATGGCCAAAAGCGCGCGGCGCAAGGCCTCGACCGATGCCGCGTCGCACGGCTGCTCGAGCGGCGTGCGCCGCAAAAAGGCGGCCAGGCGCCGCAGCGTAGCGGCTTTCTGCCGGTAATACCCGGCCGGGCGAATGGCCTTCTCCACCGCGGCGCGGTCGGCGACCTCGAGCGCGTCGGGCGCGGTGAGGCCGCGCGCGCGCAGCCCCTCCAGGGCCCGCTTGGCATTCGTCCACGCCGTGTTTTGCACGAGCACCGTCCCCCACGCCCGCTCGTACGGATCGGCAATGCCCCACCACCCGTCGGGGGTGAGGTCGGGCGCCCACGCCGCCAGCGCCCGGTACAGATCCCGCCATGTCAGGGGCGCGCGTGCGGTTTTCGCGGGAACGTCTCCCGCATCGGCCGCCGCCCCGGCACGGCCCGCGGCACGATTATTTTCCGCCATCGCCCTCCGCGCGCACCTCCACGCCGACCGCTTTTTCGAGCGGGCGGATGATCGCCGCCACGTCTTCCCGGCCGTGGCCCTGCGCCTGCGCCTCGCCGACCATCGCCTCGGCCACGCGCCCGAGGCGCAGCGGCACGCCCAGCTCCTCGGCCAATTGCGTGGCGATGCGCATGTCCTTGTACAAAAGGTCGATGGCAAAGCGCTGGGCAAAGTCCCGCTCCTGGATGAGAGAAACGGTGCGGTCCATCATGTAGCTGTGGCCGGTGCTGTGCTTGAGGATCTCGTAGAGGACGCGCGAGTCGATGCCCGCCTTGGCCCCCATCACGAAGGCCTCCGCCAGCGCCGCCGTGTGCACACCGACGAGCAGGTTGTTGATCAACTTGACCACGCTGCCGCTGCCCACCGGGCCGACGAGGACCACAAATTTGCCCATCGCCTCGAAGACGGGCTTGGCCTTCGCGAAGGCCTCCGGCTCCCCGCCGCACATGATCGTCAGCGTCCCCGCCTCGGCGCCCATCGGCCCGCCGCTCACCGGGGCGTCGAGAAAGTGCACGCCCTTGGCCCGAGCCGCCTCGAAGATCTTGCGGTTCAGCGCCGGGCTGACCGTGCTATGGTCGGCCAGGATCGTGCCTGGACGCGCGCCGGCCAGGAGGCCGTTTTCCCCCAGGTACACCGCTTCCACCGTCTCCGGCATGGGCAAACAGGTCAGCGCGACGTCCACTTGCGCGGCCAAATCGGCCGGATTGGCCGCTTCCTTGGCCCCCAGCGCCACCGCCGCCTCGATGGGCCCCCGGCTGCGGCTGACCACGACCACCTCGAACCCCGCTTTTAGCAAATTTTTCGTCATCGGCAGCCCCATCGTCCCGAGTCCGACAAAACCGACCTTCATCTCGTACTCTCCTCCTTGCGGTCTGCGGGAACGAGACAGCCGGCGCGCGCGGCGCCGGCGTCCTCCCCGTTACTTCCCGCCGAAGCGAATGGCCAGTTGCGTGAGCGTGCGCACCGCCACGCCCGTCGCCCCGGCCGGATAGTGGCCGCGATCCTTGTCGGTGTCCGCCGTGCCGGCGATGTCGAGGTGCACCCATGGGGTGTCCTCGGCAAAAGCGCGCAGGAACAGCCCACCCTGGATGGTGCCCGCCGGACGGCCGGCGTCGTTCTTCAGGTCGGCCACCTCGCTCTCGATGTACTCCTCGTATTCGTCAAAGAGCGGCAGCTCCCACACCTTTTCGCCGGCGATCTCAGCCGCCTTCTTCACCTCATCGGCCCACTCGGCGTTGTTCGTCATCAGGCCGCTGGCCGCCTTGCCCAAGGCGACGATCACCGCTCCGGTCAGCGTGGCCACGTCGACCAGCTTCGTCGCGCCGAGCTGCTTGGCGTAGGCGATGCCGTCGGCGAGGATCAGGCGCCCCTCGGCGTCGGTGTGCCGCACTTCGATGGTCTTCCCGGAGAAGGAGGTGATCACATCCCCCGGCTTGAAGGCGCGCCCGGAAACAAGGTTTTCACAGGCCGGGATCACCGCCACCACGTTGACATGCGGCTGCAGCGCGCCGATGGCATCCATGGCCCCGAGCACTGCGGCGGCGCCGGCCATGTCCATCTTCATCTCGTGCATCCCCTCATCGGGCTTGATCTGCACGCCGCCGGCATCGAAGGTAATCCCCTTGCCGATAAAGCCGAGCATCTCCTTGCTGTCCGCCGCCCCCTTGTACTGCAGGACGATCAGCTTCGGCGGCTCGTCGCTGCCCTTGGCCACGCTGAGGAAGGCGCCGAAGCCGAGGGCCTCCAGCTCGTCCCGCTCGAGCACGCGAAACTCCAGGTTGCGCCGGCGGGCAATCTCCGCCGCCTTTTCGGCCAGTACCGTCGGCGTCATGCGGTTGGCCGGCGTGTTGACGAGATCACGCGCGAAGTTGGTCGCCCGGGCAAACACCTCGCCCCGCTCCACGGCCACCGCCGCGGCGCGGTCGGATATGGAATCGTCGACAACGACGGTCAGCCGCTCCAACGCCAACTTTTCTTCCTTTTCGCCGGTTTTGTAGCCTTGATACCGGTATGTACCGAGCAGCACCCCTTCCACAAGGCTCTGCACCACGTCAACCGGATTCCACTTTTTGTCATGGTTCTCCAGGACGGTCAGCGTCAAGTGGTGCACACCCACGTCTCGCGCTTTGCGGGCAGCGATGCCAAAGGCATCGCGGATCTTTTCCAGCGTGAGCTTTTCCTCTTTCCCCAATCCCAGAACGATCGTGCGGCGAGCCGGGATTTTGCCCCAGTTGTGCAAGATGGTCACTTCCCCGAACTTGCCGCGTACCTCCTTGAGCGCCATCAGCTCGGCAATGCGATGCCCCAGCGCCTCGTCGACCATGCGGGCAAACCCTCGCAGGGCCTCGTGGCCTTCACACACCGTGACCACCAGCGCATCAGTCGTCAGCTTCGTCGGATTTTCACGGGTAACACGAATCTCCACCCGTCTCCCTCCTCGACTTGTCCAGTGTCCGTTCCCGTTTTTCATTATACGAGATGACAGGGATGGAAGGCACGCGAAAAAACGGAACCGTAGGCGCTTTCACGCGGCCGCAATCCACAAAAAAACGCGCCCCACCGCGATGACACCGGTGTGAGACGCGCTACAGTTCCAGAAGCAACATTTCTCGCCGCAACGCCTCCAATCGCTCTTTGCACGCTTCGATGGTTTCCAGGTCTTCACACATAATCGCGTGGTGCAATTTGGCCAGCTCCTCGTCAATCTCCCGACGAAGTAGGGGAATGCGCCGTTCGGCGTCGGTACGCTTGAACGCCCGAAGCACTTGCTCCATGGTCACGCCTTGGCCTTTTTTAGGGAAAGTAGTCCATGCGAATCCCTCACTTTGCCGTTGGAATGGCCGGATGCCAGTCACATCCTGCAGTCCGCGTTCCGCCCCCGGAAATCCGTCCCCTCCGTTTCCCGTGCAACTGACGCTTTTTTGTCCAGTATATGCCGGTTGTGTTATAGTGATAGCAAGTGTATGCGCTGAGGAGGTGTCTCATGTGCCAGCCTTTACCGGCTTCACCGCCGCCGACTTCGAGGCCATGACCGTTCCTGGCTTGGAGGCACGGATGCGCGCGATCAAGGAAACGGTACGCCCGAAGCTGGAGGCCCTCGGCCAGCGGCTGGCCCCTGCTCTGTCGGCGATGAGCGGGGATCGGTTTTTCGCCCATGTGGCCAAGCACGCCCGTCGCACCGTCAACCCGCCCGACAGCACATGGGTGGCCTGGGCGGCCAATCCGCGCGGCTATAAGAAGGATCCCCACTTCCAGGTGGGCCTGTGGTCCACCCACCTGTTCGTCTGGTTTGCCCTGATCGAGGAGTCGCCGCTTAAGCCGCATTTCGCCGAAAACCTCGAACGCCACCTGGACAAGATCCGTGCCGCGATCCCCGCCCATTTCCGCTGGTCACGAGACCACACGGTTCCGGAGAGCACGCCGCACGCCGACATGACCGACGAGGACTTCGTCACGCTCATCCGTCGGTTAAAAGAGGTAAAGAAAGCTGAAGTGCTGTGCGGCATCACCATTGATCGCACCGACCCCCTCCTCACCGACGGCGATGCCCTGTTTGCCCGCATCGAGGAGACCTTCCAGACGCTGATGCCCCTGTACCGGTTGGCACGCTGAGACGGCCACGAAAACGGAGACGGCCAGGGACACATCCCTGGCCTTCAGTGGTTTTGCCGCCGCGTATCCCCTTTTACCACAAGCAGTTGAGCCGATCGCGCACCGCTTCCGCCTCGGCCACCATCCGCTCGATCAGTTCCTGAACCGATGGAATGTCGCGGATGAGCCCGATTACCTGGCCCGCCCAGCCGTAGCCCTCGTCCACGCGCCCTTCATGGATGAATGCGCGGTTGGCCGCCCGATAATGTAGTCCTTAAGCTCCTCGTACCCCACGCCTTGCCGCTCCAGCTCGAGAATTTTTTCTGTCCATGCGTTCCTCAACACGCGCCCCGGAGCACCGAGCGAGCGCTTGATCACAACGGTATCGGTCTCGGCGCTCTCCACCAGGGCTTGTTTATACCGCTCGTGCGCGTGAACACACTCCTTTGTGGCGATAAAACGTGTGCCCATCTCCACCCCCTCGGCCCCCAAGACCGGGGGGGACACCAGCACCCCATCCGCTCCCACATTTCCCGCATGGTGATTCGGTTTTCCGCCTAAGACGTCCGATCTCCGTTTTTGAACGCGTACGGACCCGAAGTGGAGGCGTACGGTCTTAATTATAACGGGAAGGGGACGGGGCTAGGGAGAAAGGGTAACGAAATTTTTGTTTCGTTACGGGAACTTACGTTTGTTAAAAAATGGTAAATATCTTTAACGTTTTTAAACTGTTTAGGAAAGATACTTTAAAAACAGCGAAACGGAGAGGAAATGAAGGCATGAAGAAATGGATGTTGTTGATGTTGGCGTTTGCACTGGTTCTGACCGGTTGTGTGGACCAGAATGCTGATTCATCGAAACAAGTGGACAAGCATCATATAGCAGGACATATATTTGTAAAGGAACCGAAGGATGCGGAGGAGGTTCAGTTTGTGGAGCATGTCGATGGGGACACAAGCAAATTCCGGATTGACGGGAAAGTAGAGACGGTTAGGTACCTGTTGATCGATACACCGGAGACCAAGCATCCCGAATTGGGGGAACAGCCGCTGGGGAAAGAGGCCAGCGAATTCACCCGAAAGATGCTGGAGAATGCAAACCGGATCACCTTGGAGTATGACGTGGAGAAGCGGGACAAATACGGTCGGGTGCTGGCTTATGTCTATGCTGACGGAAAAAACGTTCAAGAAGCTTTGCTGAAAAAGGGTTTGGCTAGGGTTGGGTACATATACGAACTCCCGCCGGCATTTGGATGAATTCAGAAAAGCGGAGGACATTGCACAGGAGAAGAAGATTGGTATCTAGCAATGTCCGGGATACGCTACGGATGAAGGGTATGTGGTAGAGAAGTGGTGTAAGGGGAAATTGAACGGATCAGTGCCGAAACCGAAAACCACGGGTTATAACGGTCCCTTTGATCCCTTTGGTCCTGATCGGGACTGTTCGGACTTTAAAACCCAAAAGGAAGCGCAGGCCTTCTTTGAAGCGGCAGGAGGACCAGAGAAAGACCCACATCGGTTGGATCCGGATAAAGATGGGGTGGCGTGTGAGTCCCTGCCGTAGTGGAAAACACCAATAAACAAGCCCAACCATGTGTGGTTGGGTGAGGCTGTTGACAAAGAAGGGTCAACAGCCTGGGGCGGTCTTTCTACCCGCCCGAGACTGCTGACAAACCCTGCATCCAAGGGGGCGGGACGCGATCTTCCCCCTTCGCTCCGGCGCAGAGGCGAGTCGCTCGGCGAAAATCGGTCCATCCCGGTCCTTTGTCATCGACCGAAGAACTTTCTCCGGTTTTCTCTTTCTTCCGAAAATCATTCCCCTTTGTTCGGCTCACCGTGAAGCGCTTTCCGGAAAACCCAACTGGTTCTCGAATATCCCATCTTCTCCTCATAGAAGCGGTGCGCATCCTTCCGCTGAACACCCGAGGTCAGCTCCACCAGCTGGCAGCCGTTGTCCCGGGCGAAGGCTTCGACATGGCGGAGCAGTTCGGCGCCGTACCCCTTGGAGCGCTCTTCCTCCCGCGTCACCAAGTCAAAGAGGAAAAGATACCGGCCGTTGTAAAAGTTGGTCATCACCGCCGCACCCGCCAAGGCGACGAACCGGCCCTCCTTCTCCAGGGCGAACAGCTGGTAACCCTGTGCCCGCATCTCCGACAGCAGGGACAAGTAGGTTTCCAGATCCAGATGGGTGCGCAATTCCTTCATGACCGGAAAAGCGGCGATCCATTCCTCTTCCGTCGTCAATTCGCGGATCATCGTCTTCCCCCCTCGTTTTCTCCCCATCATCGATGGTAACTTACCCACCTCTTTCAAAAAAGAGGCAGCAAGCGGTTGCGCTTGTGAACAAATACCGGAAGATGTGAGAAAGCCCTTCGTTCCTTTCCTCCGGTCCGGCGGGACCGCGCGGGAAAACAAAAAAGCGATCCGTATCGGATCGCTGCAGCGTGTAGACAAAGTACCGGGAGGTACAAGGTCTACACGCTTTTTTGTCGAATAGAGTTCTTATCCCATCATGCAGAGGTGGCCACATGCTGAGAAAACAATCGGCCGAAGGCCGTTACCAGCTTACCGT
>NZ_BMOF01000063.1 GCF_014646935.1 Calditerricola satsumensis
TAAGATTTCGATGTGAGTGATCCAGTCTCCCTTCGGTTAGATTTTAGCTGAGCGATTGCGGGTCATTTACTCTTTCCAAGTTCCATGTTAAAATAGATGAGTTTGAGACCCCCATACTTCCTTCCGACATGGCGCTTTCGCTCAACCGGAGAGGCCATCACGCAACTCGGGCTCAGCTGAGATTTCCCTTTCACCAGACACCCAGGGGGATTGTAAGATGGAACAATTGCTTCGCAATCGCGTCGTTCAAGTTACCGTCCTGTCCACGTTATTCTTGCAGATCGGGGTTTGGGTACGGAACTTCGCCATTCTCCTGTTTGTTGTTGACCAGACCGACGGAAACCCGATCGCCGTTTCGATGATCTCCATTGCCGAGTTTTTGCCGATTTTCCTTTTTTCCTTTATCGGTGGCGCCTACGCGGACCGCTTGCGACCAAAACGGACAATGATCTGGTGTGACGCGTTGAGTGCCGTAACCACCCTCCTCGTGCTGATCGCGATCCTGTTCTTTTCGTGGAAAGCCGTATTCTTTGCGACCCTCATTTCCTCTATTCTCTCCCAGTTCTCCCAACCTTCGGGAATGAAGCTGTTTAAGATGCATGTTCCGGCGGAACTGACGCAGATGGGGATGTCGTTGTATCAAACGGTCATCGCCGTGTTCATGATTTTTGGTCCGATCCTGGGCACGGTCGTCTACGAAACGTTCGGCATCCACGTGGCCATCGCCATCATGGGGGTCGCCTTTTCCTTGTCTGCGGCGGTCCTGTTTGGGCTGCCGGAAGACCGCAAGAAGGAGAAGACCGAAGACCAGTCGATTTTACAAGACTTGGCTGCTGGGATTCGCTACGTGCTCTCCCACAAGCCGTTGACGCTGCTCAGCGGATGCTTTTTGTCTGCAGGGCTGGCGCTGGGGTTGACGCAACCGCTGGCCGTTTTCCTGGTAACCGAACGGCTGGGGCTCGAAAAGGAGGCCTTGCAATGGCTGTTGACCGCCAATGGAATCGGGATGATTCTCGGAAGCGCGGTGGCAATGGCGGTGTCGAAGGCGCTCGCCCCGCAACGGCTGCTGATGCTCGCCATGGCCCTCATCGCAGTGGGCATTGCAGGGGCGGGTCTCTCCACCATGCTCTGGCTTACCCTACTGCTTGAAGTGCTCGTCGGAATTGCCATCCCGTCGCTCCATATCGCCATTAGCACCATGATTCTGCAATTCACAGAAGAAGCCTTTGTCGGAAGGGTAAACGGCATCCTCAACCCCCTCTTCATGGGGGGAATGGTGGCCACGATGAGCATTGCCGGGGTCCTCAAGGCTCAGCTGCCGATTGAGGTCATTTATGTTTTGTCCGCGCTGCTCTTTTTCCTCGGCTCCCTGTTCCTATTGCCGATGATTCGGTTGCCGGCCGCGGCCAATGCACCGGAAACCTTCCCATCGAAGGACCAAGGCTGATCGCTTTTACGCACAGGGATTTGCCACCCATCTCAAAGGGGCGCCCGTCGCCCCTTTTTCTTTTTTTGCGAGACGCGCCCCTCTTCCACACCCATGCGCGCCGGTAGACAGCGTTGTTCATCGGCAGGGCCCAAGGATAGCCCAGGAATTCAGTTCACTCTCCGGAGGCCCTTCATAGCCCATTCGCTTGCTATGCCCCCAGCCCAACTGACGAAGTTTCACCAAAAACTCAGCAAACTTAACCGGAGCCACGACCGCGTCCACGACCGGTACGCCGATTTCCTGCTGAATCTCCTGGTAAAACCCGAATTCCGCCGTGCAACCCAATACGATCACGTCGGCGCCGTCCCGTTCAACCGCCTCGCGGGCCGCTTCCAAAATCCGCCGTTTCGTTTCGGACGGACACGTCTGGAAATCATGGACGCCCATATTGAGGACCTTAAATGCGGCTAATTTCTCTTTGTACCCGTATTTGTGCACGTTTTCCTTCATCTCCGGGATCCATTTCTGCCGCCCCACCAAGATGGCCATCGATTCACCCAGGGTAGCGGCAATGCGGAGGCAGGCTTCCGCGGGAGCCGTGACGACCATCCGCTGGGTTAGCTCCCGCGCGGCCCGCAGGCCGGGATCGTAGAAGCACCCGATCACGGCCGCGTCGTAACCCTGTTGCTCCGCCCAGCGCACGGTTCTGAGCAACTAGGGCATCATCCACATTTCGTAGCAATTGTACTCCAAATGCGTAGGGCCGGGCGGGGGAAAGGAGACGACGTTAATTTCCGTGCCCGGTTCTTTGACCGATTCGAGATAGATGCGAATCGGCTCGTCGTACACATTCGTCGCGATGGGATTGATCCACAAGAGCTTCATGGTATTCACCTCCGAGTGAGCTTGCATGGAAAACCCAGTCAACCCGACAAAAGGATCAATGCAAGATCTCGCCTTCGGTTTCCCGCAGGAAAAGAGGGGGAGTTGCTCCGTCCCGAGTCCGCACAATCAACCAAATGTTATCGCCGAACCAGCGCCCATACGATTTCAAGGGGCTCACTGCCGTCGTTCCGCGCCCAATGGGCCGCTCCGGCGGGAATGAGCAGTCCGTCCCCGGGATGAAGACGAACGGTTTCCCCTTGAACGTGAACAAGAGCCGTTCCTTTCACCACATAGGAGTACTCGTCACAGTCGTCGTGCACGCTTACGCCGCTTGCGGGAATCCGGTCGCCAGGGGAGAGTACCGCGATCCCAAAGGAAGCGCGTCCACCCGGCACGTCTCCTTCCGCAAACAGCGTGGTCACCGGCGCATCTGCATCTTTCTCGGGTTTTCGCGCGATGCGCATCATCCATTCGCCTCCCGTGCGGCGCGCTGTGGCGTCACGCCTTCCACGGCAAACGTCTCCGGGTTGACCCGCACGCCGTACAGGTCGCGGGCCTGCTCCACGGTGATGTATCCGTTTTTCACGTCCTCGGCCACCCGCTCCGGCGGACGGTTGAAGGGATCGCCGTACCCGCCGCCCGTCGCGGTGATGAGCCGCACCACATCGCCCTTGTTCAAGGGCAGCCGCGCACATTTGCCAAACGGCCCGACGACGGTGCCGTCCGTACGAATCACCTGGATTTCGTTACGAGACCCTTCATGGCCGCCGCTCACGCCCCACGGCAAGTACTTGTGGCGGCCAAAGGTGGCCGTCAGAAACTGCCCGTCCGTCAGCGCACGGTAGGCGCGAATGACGCCACAGCCGCCGCGCCACTCGCCGGCCCCCGCTCCGTCGGTGCGCAGCGCATACTCCTCCACCAGCACGCCATACCGCGTTTCGGCCACCTCCACCGGGACGTTGTAGGTCTCGCCGTCGCCGATGCAGAATTGGCCGCTTTGCCCGTCCATGCCCCGGCCGGCCCCCCAACCGCCGACAGACGGCTCGACGATGAGGAAGGGTTCACCGGTGTCGGGATGCGTGCCGCCGAGAATGACGGCGCAAACCGACAAGAGATGGCCGGCGGTAAGGCGATCGGGAAGAACCGGAGCGAGCGCCTTCCAGATCACGTCCGCCCCAAAGTTCAACGATTCCCAATACGTCGACACGGGCGCCGGCCGCTTGGCGTTGAGCACCGTCCCTTCCGGTGCGATCACCTTGAGTGGGCGAAACACGCCGTCGTTCACGTCCTGTGAAGGATTGGTGATGGCCAAAAACACGGAGCGCACGGCGGAAACCAGTCCCGTATACGAGCAATTAATGGGGCCCGGTACCTGTGGATCGGTCCCGGTAAAGTCGCAGATGAATTCGTCATCGGTAATCGTCACCTTCACCTTGACGCGGATCGGTCCGTTGCCCAGCCCGTCATCATCAATAAAGTCTTCCGCCTCAAAGACGCCTTTCGGAAGTTTGGCCAGTTCCCGGCGGGCCATCTGCTCCCCGTAGTCGAGGAGGTAGTCGATCGACGCCTTCACCGTTTCCTTCCCGTATTTGGCGCACAGCTCCTGAAACCGCTTCTCCCCGGTCCGCAGCGCCGCCACTTGGGCCCACATGTCGCCCAGCGACAGGTCCGGGAAGCGGACGTTCGCGGCAATGATCTCCACAATCGCTTGGTTCAGTTTGCCTTCCTCGTACAGCTTGACGCAGGGGAACTGCAGCCCTTCCTGGTAAATCTCCGTCGAATCGGTCGTCCACGATCCGGGGTCCTTGCCGCCCACCTCGGTCCAGTGGGCCTTGTTGGCGGCAAAGGCGAGAAGCTCGCCGTCGACGAAGATGGGCAGAACCAGCCCGACGTCCGACAGGTGCGACCCGCCTCCACCGTAAGGATCGTTGATGAGGAACACGTCCCCCGGCTTGATGTTCCCCGTCGTGCCGTACTTGGCCAGCGTTTCCTTCACCATGAAGGTAAGCATGCCGATGAAAAGGGTAACGCCGTTGCCTTGGGTGAGCAGCTGCCCCTTGGCGTCGGTCAGCCCGCTGGCAAAGTCGAGCACCTCGTAAATGATGGGGCTCATCGACGTGCGGGCCAAGGTGTAAAACATCTCCTCGCCGATGGCGATCAACGAATTCTTCACGATTTCCAGCGTAAACGGATCCACATGCGTCGTGTTCGCCACTGTTGGACACCTCCCCGTTAGGGCATCACGCGCCCGTTTCCACGATCAGGTTGCCGTACGGATCGACCTGCAGCGTCTGGCCGGGATAGAGCACCGTGGCCGTTGTGGGTTCTTCCACAATCGCCGGCCCTTCGACCATCATCCCCGGGCCCAGGCGGTCGCGCTCGTAGAGCGCCGTCTCCACCCAGCCGACCTCCTCGAAATACACGGGTCGAACGCCTTTCTTGGCATCCTCCACGCTTCCGGAAGCGGGCGGAAACTTGGCCAGTTCAGGCTTTTGCACCCGCCCAAAGGCCACCACGTGGACGTTGACGATCTCCGTTGGCATGTACTCGAGCTTAAAGGAGTACCGCTTTTCGTGGGCCGCATGGAAGCGCCGTATCACTTCTTCCACGTCCGCCGGGGTCAGGTTGCCGCCCGGAACCGGCACCTTTACCGTGTGCTCTTGGCCCAGGTACCGCATGTCCGCATGGCGCACGAACACCACCTGGTCGTCGGCAAAGCCTTGTTCACGGTACCACTGGAGCGCCTCGTATTCCATTTCGTTCCACAAGGCGTTCCATTTGTCCAAATCCAGATCCTGCACGCGCCGGATGTCCGTACGCAACCAGTCACGGCGCAAATCGGTCATGAGCATGCCCCACGCGGAGAAGACCGATGCGGCCACGGGAACGATCACTTTCTTCACGCCCAGTTCCCGGGCCAGGGCTGTGGCATGCAGGGCCCCGCCACCGCCAAAGGCAACCAGGGCAAAGTCGCGCGGGTCGTACCCTTTGCGGACGGAAATCAACTTCAGCGCGTTCAGCATGTTGGCGTTGGCGATACGCAGGATCCCCAGCGCCGCTTCCTCCACCGACACACCGAAATGGCGGGCGATCTTCTCGTCAATAGCACGGCGTACCGCGTCCATGTCCACGGGCATGTGGAAGTTCGCCGGATTCAAGCGGCCGGTGACCAGGTTGGCGTCCGTGGTGGTCGGCTCGGCGCCGCCTCGCCCATACGCCACCGGCCCGGGAAACGCCCCTGCCGATTGGGGTCCCACCTTCAACGCCCCGGCCTCGTCAATCCAGGCGATGGACCCGCCTCCGTTGCCGATCTCGACAATGTCCACCACCGGCACCTTGATCGGGTACCCGGCGCGCCGCTCATCTCGCTCAATGCGGTATTCCGTCGTGATGGTCACCTCGCCGTTGTCCACCAGCGAACACTTGGCCGTCGTACCGCCCACGTCAAAGGCGATCACATTGGGCTGGCCCAGCAGTTTCCCCAACATGGCAGCACCGAAAATGCCGGCCACCGGCCCCGATTCCACCATGTTAATGGGGGTTTCCTTTGCCTGGGCAAAGGTGGTCGTTCCACCGTTGGATTGCATGATGTACAACTTTCCAGGAACACCCATGTCCCGTAGTTTTTGTTCCAGGCGGTCCACATAGTTGGCCGCAATGGGCTTGACATAAGCGTTCAACACGGTCGTGCTCGTCCGCTCATACTCACGCCATTCGCGCGTCACCTCGTGCGACGCGGTAACCGCCACCTCAGGCCACCGCTCGCGGATCAGCGCCACGGTTTCGCGTTCGTGGGCGGGGTTGGCGTAGGCGTGGAGGTACGCCACAGCTACGGCCTCGACTCCCTCTCGTTTGAAAAATTCGACAGCGCAGACAATGTCGTCACGATTCAGCGGGACCAAGACTTCCCCTTTGGAATTAATGCGCTCCTCCACCTCGAACCGGAGATAACGCGGCACAAAGGGAACGGGCTTTTGGTAGCGCAGGTTGAACAGGTCGGGGCGGTTCCCCCGGCCGATTTCCAATACGTCGCGGAAGCCCTTGGTGGTAAGCAGCCCCGTCTTGACTCCCTTGCGTTCCGTCAGGGCGTTGATGATGACCGTCGTCCCGTGGATCAAGGTGGTAACGGAACGCGGGTCAATGCCCGACTTGCGGAGTACGTTCACCACCCCCTCCTCAAAATCAGGAGGCGTGGTGTCGGTCTTGGCCATGCCCACCCGGCCTTGGTCGTCCAGATACACCAAATCGGTAAACGTACCGCCGATGTCCGTTGCCACGCGCATGGTGCAATCCCTCCCTCGATAACCGAAGCGGACTTTTAAAAAATCGCAGGTGTTAACACGCACAGCACCCGTGCCGGCTGATCGGAATCGTTCCGCCACGCGTGCGGGATGGTGGATGGAAAATGAATGGAATCACCAGCCGAAAGCTCATAGGGGGTATCGTCCACCACCAGGGTAATGCGCCCCTCCAGCACAAAGTAGAATTCTTCTCCGGGATGGGAAAAGGGCGTCTCTTGCGCCTGACGCGGCGCCAATTCCACCAACAGCGGCTCCAGGGCGCGGCCGGCAAATCGGCCGCTCAACCGCACGTAGTTCGCCGGCGATCCCTCGATTCGAAACGGTTTGCGCTCTCCGACCCGAACGACGTAATTCGGATTCTCTTCGGTTTGAAAAAACGTGACAATGGGAACCTCAAGGGCCTCGGCAATTTTCTGCAACGAGGTGATCGCCAGGGAACTGGATCCGCGCTCCACCTGCGATAAAAATCCGATCGACAATCCGGTCCGCTCGCTCAGTTCTTTCAGCGTCATGTTCTTGGACTGGCGCAACTCCCGGATCTTGCGGCTGATCTCTTCCATTCGGTCCTCCTGAATGGATTTTGATATGAGTAAAACCATTTTAGTTTGACTAAATTATCAGATGTAAAAGAGGGTTATGTCAAGATGAAAAACTCGGCCCATTCGCTAGGCCGAGCAAACACGGTATTCGGCTGCAGTACTCGCTCATCCAAGGCTGTTTTGCGCATATCAACGACCGCGACTCCACGCCATCAATCTCGGCACATACACCCCAAGGACAACCGAACGCATCAGGGTAAACAACAGAAAGGACAGCCACATCCCGTGGTTGCACCACAGCGGCACGAACAGCCAGAGGGACGCCAGGTACACGGCAAAAGCCGCGAGGAGGGCGTTACGGATGGGCCCCGTCACCGTTGACCCGACGAACACGCCGTTGAGCAAGAGACCCCAAAAGCCCACCAAGGGCCAGAACACCATCCATCCCCAATGGGCAAGGGACACCTCCTGCACCTCAGGCTGTTGAGTAAACGCAGCCACGATCCCTTCGCGAAAGGCCAGGTGAACCAGCGCCAATATCAGGGCAACGCCAACACCCCATTGGGCCGCCCGTTTGACGGTTTGGTCCAACAATGCCGAAACGCCAGCAGCAAGAGGCCGAGACCCAACGCCAAGACGAGCGGGCGCAGAAACGCAAGCCGCAGCTCCACCTTCTCGTCAGATCCGTACGCCTGCGCGGCAAACCCCATTGTCCCCATGTGCAAGAACCCAAACAACCAATCGTTGCAAGGCCACGGTGTTCACGTCATCGTCCCTCCCATCCCCATCGCGCGCATGCGCGCTGTACGCTCACCTCAACCGCTCGGCAAACACGACCAGCTGCTGCACGAAATGGCGCAACCGTTCCTTGACGGTCGGATCGACGAGCCGGTAGCCTCCGCCTTCCTGCGCATAGTCGCCATCGCACGTGGCCACCTGGATGGGGATGGCCACGGCCAAAAGGCCGCGGGCGACAATTCGCAAGTGATCGAGCGGCTGTGTGCTGCGCATTCCGCCGCTGTTGGCCACGAGGCCGACGGGCTTGTTGCGGAATTGGTCCATGGTCAGGTGGTCGAGGGCGTTCTTCAGCGCGCCGGAATACGAGTTGTGGTAGTTGGGCGTCCCCCACACAAAGGCGTCGGCCGCATCGGCCAGCTGCACCAGGCGCCTCACGTGGGGATCCGGATGGTCGCCGGGACGACGGTGATACGCCGGGTCACACGGCGGAAGCGTCGTTTCCGCCAGGTCGAAGAGGTGCACCCGACACCCCCGCTCGTGAAGGAGCGTCGCCACCTCATCCAACAGCGCCCGCGTGTGCGATGGATTACGCAGGCTGCCGGAAAGGATCAGGACGTTCATGCGCTCGCCTCCTGTTCTTCGCAGGTTCAACCGGCTATGCCGCGAACAGGCGGCCTCTTCTCCTGCACCCTTGCGCGCCACAGCCCCACGGTTGAACCGGTCCACCACGGCCCCGCCCATCACCCCGAGAACCAGATAGGGAAGGGTGGTCACAAACAGCACGAGCCCCGCGCCGAACGCATGGCGGCTCACCTGGAGCGCCAGAAGCGTCAGCACCAGCGTATAGAGCGAGGTGCCGAGATGGGACAGGGCGTCGGCCAACCACAGGAGCTTGAGGTTCCGGTTCATGGTCGCCCCCCTCTCGCTCCGCACGGCGCCGTGCGCGCAACCGGTTGCATCCCCATCGTAACCAACCGCCTCGAAGCGTCACAACGTTTTGACGAAAACGGCAATCGGTTTGGAGGTCTTCCCGATGATTGACGTGCATCTTGGCGATCAACCGGAAGAAAAGATCCGGTTCACGTATTCGCCGCTCGGGGAACTCGTTCACGCGCTGGGCGCCCTCGTCAACCCCAAGCGGCATCCGCTGCACCTCCGCTGGATCCTCGCGCAAAAGGCCGCGCTGCCGCGCGACCTGTGGCGGGAAATCCGCGTCCTCTCCTTCGCCTACAAAACGTGGCAACTGGGCCTGTTCAGCCCGACGCCCGAAGACGACCTGCTCACGTTCGAGGATGAGCTGACGCGCGTGGCCACCCTCCCCCTCCCCCGGTTTGTGGAAGAGGTGGGGCGCGCCTTTACGCCCATGGAAGCGGAGCGGGATTTCACGGCCGAGGAAATCCTCGGCGACCCCATGGCCCAGCAGACGCTGCTGAAAGAAGCGCGGCGGCTCAGCCCGCTGTATGAGGAGCCGGCCCAGCAGCTGCTGGCTGATCCGGAGGCGCTGCGCGCGCGGTTTCTGCGGCTGTTGGCGCGGTTTTGGGAGGAGAGCTTCGCCGCGGAATGGGAACGGCTGGAGCCCCTCTTTCTTGCCGACATCGCGGAAAAGGGCGAGCGGCTGCGCCAAATCGGCCTGTACGCCTTCTTCCGGGAAACCTTCCCCGACTGCGTCGTGCACAAGCACGAAAACATGTTGCGCTTCCGCAAGCGGTACGAGGCCGTTGTCGACCTGGACCAGCACGACCATCTCCTCCTCGTGCCGAGCTGGTTCACCTGGTCCTTCTCGCGCGTGGAGTGCGACCCGCCGTGGACGCCGGCCATCATCTACCCGGTTGTTCGCCATGACCTGGCCCTCCGCGCGCCGCTCCACCGGTGGGAACGCGTGTATGCCGCCCTGGCCCACGAGGTGCGGCTGCGCATTCTGCACCTCTGCTGGCAGGCCCCGCGCAGCACGCAGGAGCTGGCCCGCCTCCTCCACCTGACCGAAGGCGCCATCTCGCGCCACGTGCACCAGTTGCTGGACGCCGGCCTTCTCGTCGGCAAACGGCAGAGCTACTATGTGATGTACCGGACGGCGGGCGAGCGCCTCCGCGCCGTCGCCCACGCCCTGCTTCCTCTCCTCCATCAGCCGCTCCTGAAAGATCCGCCCGCTCCAACGCACGCGACAGAAGGAGGATGCCAGCCATGACGGTGCGCATCGTCGCCGACGAGGACGTCCCCGAAGAAGCGGTCCTGCGCGGGATCCAGCGCTTGCACGGGCACACCCACCCCCGACGCGAGGGGGGGTTACGAAAAACAAAGCCCCGCAGGAAAGGCCACCGTTGCCCTTCCGCTGCGGGGCTTTTTTTTTCTTATGGCAAGTCACTGTAACGAACCCACACCCACGCATTCTGCAAATAACCCAACCCAAGCTTGGCCGCAACTTGCGGGGTAAGATCAACGCCCGCCGGATTGGTTACCGTTCGGCCAAATTGGTCTTTCCCGCCATTGTATCCTCGGAAATAAGCCGCTTCAGCCTCCGGTTCACCCAATGCCAAATCCGTAAACTTTCGTCGGGGATTGGCGTCGTCCGCTGCATCCCAATAATTGTCGTCTTCATTCCACGGGCCTACTTCCCGAACCAGCACATCAAGAACAGCTTTATTCGTCGGTTCGTAATAAACATTCGCCGTATACGGCGGGTTCTTGTAGTAAGGTTCAATGGTATCGGGAATGTTGCCCCACCTCCCGAGATTAGCAAACTTCACATATTTGTCGGGCAGTGCAATCTCATTTTCAGTATATCCGTTATATTGTGTCGCATAGACCAGCTCACGATCGTCCGTAGCCATTATTCCTATTTCTTCCTTTGCTTTCTTTCGCTTTTCCGCCAACCAATTTAGGCGATATGTTTTCTCATCTTTCCACCACGCTTTGATCCATTTGCGGAATTCATTGTACTTTTTCCCTAACAGAACTTTGACTTCTTTGTCGATACCTGCGAAAATTTCGTTAACGTTCTGGTTAAAAACTGCCGTATTTTTGTGATGTTTAGTCTTTACAACTTGCTGGTGTTCTTGCAACGCCAGTTCCTTTAATTTTTCCATTTGCTCATCCGTCAAGCCCAAATCCGATTGCAACTTTTTGACATCGGCCTCAAGCTTCTCATCCGCCGTCCACAACAGATAGTTGAGGACTTCTTTTTGTCCCCAGGGATCTTCCTCGTTACTCAACGCTGCGTTGCTCGGTACAGCCAGAGCGAAATGACTCGGAACAAACGCTACAGCAAGTACAAGAAAAACCGCCAA
The DNA here is from genome assembly GCF_014646935.1 of Calditerricola satsumensis. GTDB lineage: Bacteria > Bacillota > Bacilli > Calditerricolales > Calditerricolaceae > Calditerricola > Calditerricola satsumensis. Next base: position 11,177 of record NZ_BMOF01000063.1, read on the forward strand.
CAGAAGGGAATTCGTTTTTCTTCTCATGATAATCCCTCCCTTTTCCTTTTTTCTTTTACCTAGAACGATGAGAAGAAATATTTCATTTTCACCTCCTTAATTTCAATAGATTAATGGCCCCTAGCTGACCCGCACCACTTTCGCAGACGCTTCGGCCTCCTGAGCGGCACGCC
>NZ_BMOF01000064.1 GCF_014646935.1 Calditerricola satsumensis
AGATTTTCTCGTGAGTGACCGGCTTCACTTCGGTTAGGTTTTTATGTGAGTTGACACGCGGACTTGCCCCCCGCGCCCAGGACGAGAACGGTGTCCCCCGGCTGCACGAGGCGGGCCGTCAGCGCCGGCGCCCCGCACACGTCGAGAACGGCCAGCGCCACGCGCTCGGGCACGTCGTCCGGCAGCCTGGCCCACACCCCGGAGGCAAAGAGGATGGCCGTGCCCTCGGCCTCCACCTGCCCGGAGGCCAGGTGCACGCGCCGGATGCGGCGAAGGTGAAGCGGCGTCAGCGTCAGCGACACGAGGGTGGCCACGCGGTCGCCGGGAGCCAGCTGGCCGGTGGCCGGGTGCGCCGGCCCGATTTCGCGCACGCGGCCGATCAGCATGCCGCCCGACCCGGTCACCGGGTTGTGCAGCTTCCCCCGCTCGGCGACGATGGCGGCGATGCGCGCGGCCACGGCCGCCTCATCGGCCCCGACCTCGCCGAGGATCTGCCGAAACGACGCCGCGTCGACGTTCAGCCGTTCCACGTCGAGGACGAGCTCGCTGGCAAAGCGCTTCGTCGGGTCGTTGTCCAGCCGCCACGCCGGCTGCGGAAGCGCGCCAGGCGGCTCGAGAACGCGGTGCAGCCCGTAGCGGTGTCCAATGGCCATCTCCGTTCACCCCTCCGGTTGGCGTTGCGCCTCTCTTCTATTGCAAGAATGGTGCCAACATTCTTACCCTCTTGGCGCACCCCTTTTTCGTGCGGACAAAAAAATTGTGCCGAGAATTCGGCACATCGCGACGCCCTCTGCGCGGGGGAAGCCAAATCTTCGGCACGTCCCCGCGCCCTCACCTCCCCGTTTCCCCCTTTTGCCGCACGTTCACCCCCTCCCATTTGGCCAGGCGGTACTGGAGCGTCTGCCGCGGGAGGCCGAGCAGTTTGGCCGCCTGCTGGAGGTTTCCGCCTGTGGCCGCCAGCGCCTCCGCAATCAGCCGGCGCTCGACGGCGGCGAGGGTTTCGCGCAAGGGCAGGCGTTTCGGCTCCCCGTCCCCCGGAACGCGAACGTCGACGGTCACCGGCGCGCCCTCCCCGCCCGCGGCCACCGCGATGCCCCGCGGCGCCGGTTCTCCCCGTTCCGCGGCGGCCACCAGGTGCGGGGGCAGGTGCTCGACGCCAATCCACTCCCCTTCGACGATGTTGACGGCCCCTTCGATCACGTGCTCCAGCTCGCGCACGTTGCCGGGCCACGCATACCGCATCAGGATGGGCCAAACCTGCTCCCGGAGCCCCTTGATCCGCGTGCCGAAGCGGGCGTTGCACTTGGCCAGGAAATGGGCCACGAGAAGGGGGATGTCGCCTCGCCGCTCGCGCAAGGGCGGCAGGGTCAGCGCGACGACGTTGAGCCGGTAATACAGGTCGGCGCGGAGGAGCCCCTGCTCCACAGCCTGGCGCGGCTCGACGTTGGTGGCCGCAATCACCCGCACGTCGACGACGCGCGCGCGTGTCGAGCCGATGCGCCGGATGACGCCGTCCTGCAGCACGCGCAGCAGCTTGGCCTGCAGCTCGAGGGGCATGGCCTGCACCTCGTCGAGGAAGAGGGTGCCGCCATCGGCCAGCTCAAACAGCCCCGGGCGGTCTTCCGCCCCCGTAAAGCTGCCGCGTACGGTGCCGAAGAGCAGCCCTTCCAGCAGCGTGGCGGGAAGGGCGGCGCAATTCTGCGCCACAAAAGGGCCTGCAGCCCGCGGCGAGGCGTTGTGGATGGCCTGGACGAGCAGCTCCTTGCCCGTTCCCGTCTCCCCGTAGACGAAGATGGGCGAATCGGTGCGCGCGGCCCGCTGGGCGAGCGTCTTCACCCGCTCCATGGCCGCATCTTGGGTGATCAGGTCGGAGAAGCGGTACCGCGCGCCATACGCCGCCGCCGAATCGTCCTGCCGCCGCATCCGCCGGCGCGCCACGCGAGCTTGCAGATCCACCAGCTGTTCGGACAGCTCTTTAATCCGCGTGATGTCCTTCGCCACTTCCACCGCCCCGACCAGCTGGCCGTCGACGAAAACCGGAAGCGTCGTGTTGACGGTGTGCACCGTTTGCCCGCGCACATTCGTGTACGTCTGCCGGCGGTCGACGATGGGCCGACCGGTGGCGATAACGGTGAGGAGCGTGCTCGATCCGGGATCGAGGGACGGAAACACCTCGAGCACGTGGCGACCCAGCACCTCCTCCGGATCCAGTCCGTCAAGGGCCGCCGCGACGCGGTTGTAAAACACGGTGATCCCGCGGGCGTCCACGACATGGATGCCCTCGTCAATGGCTCCCAAAATGGCTTCGAGCATTTCCCGAGGCAGTGGACTCGTCACCGGCATCTCCCCCCTGTCGAAAATCGGGCAAACCGCCGAATTGTCGTCCTAATCCGACGATTCGTCTTCTTTTTGCGAATTCCTTGTTGCGCGCGCCGTCACCGCTTGCGGCAGCCATCCATAGGATAATAGCGCCACCTCCGCTCTGGCGGCGATCGTGAAAGGGGGAACCCTCCTTGTACCCGCTCCGACTGCGGCAAATTGCGACCTTGCTCCAGGGCAAAATCCTTCGCGGCGATCCCGACCTCGTCCTGACCCACGTCTATTATCGGCGCGGCCGGCACATCAACAACCGCACCCTTTTTTTCTTCTATGACAGCCGCGGGCGAAAACGCCCCGACCTGCACGACCTATCCCCGGGCGCGGTGGTCACGTCGCGCGCGCTCTTGCCCCACGTCCCCGCTCGGCTGCCCGTCATTGTCGTCGACAACCCTTTTCGCGCCCTCTGGAAGCTGGCACGCTGGCAGCGCAACCGGCTTACCCTCCCCGTCGTAGGCATCACCGGCAGCGCCGGCAAGTCGACCACCACGGCGATGACGGCCGCCATCTTGAACCGCGTCTACCCGACGCTGCACACCGTCGGCAACTTGAACACCACATATTGGTATCCGTTTCAGATCCTGCGCGTCTCCCCCCGCCACCGCTTCCTTGTGCTGGAGATGGGCATGAACCGCTTGGGCGACATTCGCCAGCATTCCCGTGCGGCAAGACCCTGTATTGCCGTGATCACCAACATCGGGGAAGCCCACGTCGGCAACCTTGGCAACGACTTGGACAACGTGGTCCGCGCCAAACAGGAAATCCTCGAAGGTCTGTCCCCGAACGGCACCCTCGTGCTCAACGCCGACGACGAGCGGTCGCGCCGCATCGACACGCGCAAGGTGCGCGGGCGTGTCGTCACCTTCGGCATCAAGAACCCGGCCGACTACCGGGCCAAAGACGTGCGCTACACGCTGACCGGGATGCGCTTTACCGTCACGTTGCGCGGCAAAAGCCACACCTTCGACTTGCCCGTCTTTGGCGAACACATGGTCTACAACGCCCTCGCCGCCATTGCCGTCGCCGACCTCCTGGGCGTCTCCCCCGCAGCCATGCGCGCGGGACTGCGCCGCTTTCGTCCACCCAAAATGCGCCTGCAGATGATCCGCGGCAAGCAGGGGCGGCTGCTCATCAACGACGCCTACAACGCCAACCCGTCGGCGATGATCGCCGGGCTGTCGATCCTCCCGCACCTTCCGCACCGGGGCAAGCGCATCGCCGTCCTCGGCGACATGAAGGAACTGGGTGCCCTCACCCACGCGGGACACGCGCGCGTCGGCCGCTACATCGCCGCGCATCGGCCCGTCGACGTCCTCGTAACGGTGGGCCGCTACGGCCGCATCATCGCCGAAGCCGCCCGCGAACGGGGTTTTGGCGCCGTGCATGCCTTCACCACGCGTGACGAGGCGCTCCGGTTCTTGCTCAAGACACCACCGGGCTGTGTGCTGTACTTCAAGGCATCGCGCCGGCTCCGTTTTGAGCGCCTGCTGCGCCCGCTGCGCCAAACGGAACGCTAACCGCCGCACCCACGCCCTGCACGAACCACTTCCGAACCTTCCCCGCTGGGGAGGATATCGGGAGTGGTTATTCGTTTTGCTTTGCCCGATGTCCACGCGACGCCCAAATTTGTAGTATAACAGTTTGCAAATACGAAGATGTGTTATATAATGATGGCAGATCCCACGCGAGGAGGTATCCCTCATGCGTTCCTTGGCCGAGTTTTACGGGTGGACCACGCCGGAGATGCCGACGCCGTGGGCCGAGGGTGCGGAATGGCGGCGTTCCCCCGCGCGCGAGCCCCTCGCCCGGCGCTGCGAGTGTGTCTGCTGCGGCGCCTCTTTTCTCGCCCCCTCCGGTTCCGTGCTCTACGAGTGCGAACGCTGCCTCAACCAACGGGAAGAATAGGCGTCGGGTGCAGACGCAAACGGCCCCGCTGCTGCCGCGAACGCTTCGCGGGCAACCGGGGCCGTTTCTCTTCCCTTACATCCGCTCTGGCGCCGACACGCCGATAAGGCGCAGGCCGTTTTTCAAGACAATTTGCACCGCCTTGGCCAAGGCCAGCCGTCCCTGCGTCAGCTCGGCGTCATCGGTGAGGATGCGCTCGGCATTGTAGTAGCTGTGGAAGAGCGCCGCCAGGTCGTAGACGTACCGGACAATGCGATGGGGCTCGAGCGCTTGGGCCGCCGCGGCGATCTCCTCGGGGAACGCGGCCAGCTTCTTCATCAGATCGACTTCCTTTTCGTCCGTCAGGCGGTCCAGCCCCGTCGGCGGATCGGCGAGGGCAAGGCCCTGTTCGGCCGCCTGGCGGAACACGCTGCAGATGCGGGCGTGGGCATACTGGACGTAATAAACCGGGTTCTCGTTGGATTGGGCCACGGCCAGGTCGAGGTCGAAATCGAGGTGCGTGTCCGGGCTGCGCGAAGTGAGGAAGTAGCGCATGGCGTCGACGCCAACCTCGTCCATCAGCTCGCGCAGGGTGACCGCCTTGCCGGTGCGCTTGGACATGCGCACCTCTTCGCCGTTCTGGTACAGGCGGACGATCTGGTTGATGAGGACGATGAGCCGCTCCGGATCATAGCCGAGGGCGGCCATCGCCGCTTTCATGCGCGGAATGTACCCGTGGTGGTCGGCGCCCCAAATGTTGATGACCTTGTCGAAGCCGCGCTTGAATTTGTCGTCGTGGTAAGCAATGTCCGGCGTCAGATACGTGTACGTGCCGTCGCTCTTCACCAGGACGCGGTCCTTGTCGTCGCCAAAGGCCGTGGAGCGGAACCACACCGCACCATCCTTCTCGTAGGTGTGACCGCGGGCGGCCAGCTCCTTCAAAATGGCTTCCACCTTGCCCGATTCGTACAGCGACGTCTCGCTGTACCACACGTCGAAGCGCACGCCGAAGTCGGCCAGGTCGCGCTTGATCTTGGCCATTTCCTTCTCCAGGCCGTAGCGGCGGAAGAAGGCCAGCCGCTCCTCCTCCGGCAGCTTGAGCAACGCGTCGCCGTGCTCGCGCGCCAGCTCCCGCCCGAATTCGACAATGTCCTCGCCGTGGTAGCCGTCGGGGATCATCGGCACGTCTTCGCCGAGGGCCTGGCGGTAGCGGATCTCGATTGACTGGGCCAGCTTGACGATCTGGTTACCGGCGTCGTTGATGTAGTACTCGCGCGTCACGTCATAGCCGGCCATCTCCAGCAGGTTGCACAGCGCGTCGCCCAGCGCTGCTCCCCGCGCGTGGCCGACGTGGAGGCTGCCGGTGGGGTTGGCGCTGACAAACTCCACCTGCACCTTCTGCCCGCGGCCGACGTCCGTCTTCCCGTAGGTCTCGCCCATGGTCAACACTTCGCGCACCGCGTCGGCCAGGTAGGAGCTATCCAAAAACAGGTTGATGAAACCGGGGCCGGCCACCTCCACCCGCTTCACGCCGCATGATGCGCGATCAAAGCGGTCGACAATGGCCTCGGCGATCTGCCGCGGCGGCCGTTTGGCCACGCGGGTGAGCTGCATGGCCAGGTTCGTCGCGTAATCGCCGTGGGCCTTGTCCCGCGGCACCTCCAGCTGGATCTCCGGCAAGGCGTTTTCCTCGATGCCCAGCGCGGCCAGCGCCGCCCGCCTCAGCTCCGCGGCCAGCCGCGCCTTCACCTGTTCGGTTGCGTACATGGGCGCGCATCTCCCTCCTTTACGATGACGGTCAATCGTCGTTCGCCCATCGGCTCTCCGCCCAGCGTCCACGCGTAGGCGATGCGGACCACCAAGCCAGAGGGCTCCTGCGTTTCCTCCACGTCAACCGTGCGGGTGTGCGTCGTCAGGGCAAAGCGTCCGTACGGCGTGCCGAACGTCCCCGGCGTCACCGCGCCGGGAACGAAGGCCTGCTCCATCGTCCGCGCGCCGCGGCGCAAGAGCACCACGCGGTTCGGCTGCACCTTGAGGGTGGTGGACACACGCCCGTCGTCCTGCTCCTCGTCGTAGCGGATGTACCAGCCTTCCGGGCGCCGGTACAGAACGCCCGTATACACGAAGGCCTCCCGCTGCCCGTCCGCCACCGTCGCCACTTCGATGCGCACCGGGCGTCCCCTGTCCATCCGGTTCCCCCTTCCTGTCTTCGCTCCATTGTATCCCGTTCCGCCGATGAACACAAGCGGGCCCGTCCGCACACACAAACGCCCTTCTCCGCCTGCATTGGCGGCGGAGAAGGGCGCGCCGCGCGCGTTTCGTCGCGTTTCACTTCACCCAGCCGAGCAGGATCTCGCGCACCAGCTTGGCGGCCACGATCGGCGTCTGTTCCGTCGGGTCGTACACCGGGGCCACCTCGACGATGTCGGCGCCCACCACGCGCACGTCGGAACGGGCGATGGCGTGGATCGTCTTAAGCAGCTCGCGCGACGTGATGCCGCCGGATTCGGCCGTGCCCGTGCCCGGCGCGAAGGCCGGATCGAGGACGTCGATGTCGATCGTCACGTAGACCGGGCGTCCCGCCAGTTCCGGCAGCACCCGCTTGACCGGCTCCAGCACCTCAAAGGGGTAGAAGTGCATGTGCTCGCGGGCAAAGGCGAACTCCTCCCGCGTGCCCGAGCGGACGCCGAAGGAATAGACGCGACCGCCGCCCAACAGGTCGACGGCCTTGCGAATCGGCGTGGCGTGGGACAGCTCCTCGCCTTCGTATTCCGTGCGCAGGTCGGCGTGGGCGTCGATGTGCACGAGCACCACGTCGGGGTACGCCTCGTGAACGGCCTGGATCACCGGCCAGGAGCAGAGGTGCTCCCCGCCGAGGCCGAGGGGAAACTTGCCATCCGCAAGGAACTTTCGCACGGCGTCACGGATGCGTTCGAGGCTCCGCGCGGCGTTGCCGAAGGGCAGCGGAATGTCCCCCGCGTCAAAGTAAGCCACCTCGTCCAGGTGCCGATCGAGGTACGGGCTGTATTCCTCGAGCCCGACCGACGCCTCGCGGATGCGCGCCGGGCCGAAGCGCGACCCCGGCCGAAAGCTGACCGTCCAGTCCATCGGCATGCCATAGATCACGGCGCGCGCCTCGGCATAGCTGGCGCGGCTGGCAATGAACACCTTGCCCGAATAGGCTTCGTCAAACCGCATGCGTCTTCCTCCCGATGGCGGCCGCGCGCAGCGCCTTTGCCCCTTACTCGCCGTCCTGCGTCAGGTCGGCGACAAACTTGGGCAGGCTGAAGGCGGCGCGGTGCAGCGCAGGCGTGTAATACTTCGTGTCGACGGCGCGGATCTTGGCCTCATCGACCTCGAGCGGATCGTAGCGCTTGGAGCCGAGGGTGAAGCTCCACAACCCGCTCGGGTACGTCGGAATGCTGGCCAAATACAGCCGCGTGATGGGGAAAAGGCTCTTGACGTCTCGGAACACGCGGCGAATGAGATCAGCGTTGAACCACGGCGACTCGGTTTGGGCCACGAACAGGCCGTCTTCCCGGAGCGCCTCAAAGATGCCCTGATAAAACCCTTTTTCAAACAACCCGACGGCCGGCCCGACCGGTTCGGTGGAATCGACCAGAATCACGTCGTAGCGGTTGCGGCTTTCCGCGATGTGCTGGATGCCGTCCTCGATGCGCACCTCGACGCGCGGATCGTCCAGCTTGCCGGCGATGGCGGGGAAAAAGCGCTTCGACGCCGCGATGACGGCGCCGTCGATCTCCACCAGCGTGGCTTTCTCCACCGAAGGATGCTTCAGGATTTCGCGGATCGCCCCGCCGTCGCCCCCGCCGACGACCAACACGTGGCGGGGATTCGGGTGGGTGTTCATCGCCACGTGCACGATCATCTCGTGGTAGACGAACTCGTCCACGTCGGTGGTCATCACCATGCCGTCGAGGACGAGCATGTTGCCAAACTGCTTCGTCTCAATTACGTCCAGCCGCTGGTACGGCGTCTGTTCGGTGTGCAACGTGCGGTTGATCTTCGTGGTGATGCCGTGATTTGCCGTCTGCTTTTCCGTATACCACAATTCCATCGGGTTCCACCTCGTCCTCTTTCATACCTGAACATTTTAGCGCACTTTGCGCAAAAGACAAGCTCCTTTTGTGCATGCGGTATAGGCAAAATCTTCGCACGGCAATACTGACAGGTACCGGCAAAAAAGAAACAAGGCCAAACCGAACGCGGGGAAAGGGGGACAAAGCGTGCAAGTCATGTGGGACGACCCCCAATTGGGGTGGGCCCGGCGGCTTAAGCGCCTTCTTGTGCGGCTATTCGTCATGACCGGACTGGTTGCCCTTTGTACGATCACCGTTTTGCTCTACCTTCGCGCCCAGCCGCTGCCCAAAGGAAACACCGCCGCGACGACCGTGATCTTGGCGGCCGACGGCTCGGTCCTCGACGAACTGCACCGCGGCCAGAACCGGAAGCCCGTTCCGCTCAGTACCATTTCCCCCCACGTCATTGCCGCCACGCTGGCCGTGGAGGACCGACGCTTTTTCGAGCATTTTGGCTTCGACTGGCGGCGCATGGCCAAGGCAATATACGTGGACGTAAAGGAGATGCGCTTTGCCGAAGGCGCCAGCACGATCACCATGCAGCTGGCGCGCAACCTGTACCTGAGCCACGAAAAGACGGTGGCGCGCAAACTCAAGGAAGCGCTCTACGCCCTCCAACTCGAGCTGCACTACAGCAAGACGCGCATCCTCGAGCTGTACCTCAATCAAATTTACTATGGCCACGGCGCCTACGGCATCCAGGCGGCGGCGCAAACCTATTTCGGAAAGGACGCCAAAGATCTCACCCTCGCCGAAAGCGCCCTCCTGGTCGGCCTGCCCAAAGGGCCGTCCCTCTATTCCCCCTATCGCCACTTCGACCGGGCCAAGGCGCGGCAGAAAGTGGTGCTCGACGCCATGGTGGCGGCGGGCTACCTCCGGCCGGAGGAAGCCGCATCAGCCTTCGCCGAACCGCTGCGCCTCGTGCCGCCGGGCGCCCGCACGCGCGAACCGGTGGCGCCCTACTTTCGCGACGCCGTCGTGGACATGTTAGAGGAGCGCTACGGCTTGACGGAGGAACAGATTTTTCGCGGCGGCCTGCGCGTTCACACCACGCTTGACCCCAAGATCCAGAGAGCAGCTGAGGAAGTGATCAAGCAACTTCTGCCCAAGGACCGTCCCTTGCAGGTGGCCCTCGTGGCCGTTGACCCCCAAACGGGGGCGGTACGGGCCCTGGTCGGCGGACGGGACTATCGGGCCAGTCCCTACAACCGCGCCTTTGCGCGGCGTCAACCGGGTTCCACGTTCAAGCCCGTCGTGTACCTCGCCGCGTTGGAGAACGGGTTCACGCCGCTCACGCTGCAGCGGAGCGAACCGACAACCTTTACCTATGACAACGGAAAGACGTACACGCCGAAAAACTTCGGCGACAAGTACCCCAACGCCGACATCCCCCTGTACCGGGCCATCGCCCAATCGGACAACATCTACGCCGTCAAAACCTTGATGTTCCTCGGCCCGGACAAGGTGATCGAGACGGCGCGGCGACTGGGCATCACCTCACCGCTGCAGCCGTATCCGTCCCTTGCCCTCGGCAGCATGGACGTTACGCCCTTTGAGATGGCCTACGCCTACGCCACGCTGGCCAACCTGGGCGAGCGGCCAAAGCCCCTCCTCGTCACGCGGGTGGAAGACGCCAACGGCAACGTGCTGGTCGACGAACAACCCGAGCGCGTGCGCGTCGCCGAAGCCGCCCACGCCTATGTGCTCACCCACATGCTGCAGGGCGTGTTCGCCGAGGGAACGGGATCCCCCGTGCGCAGCCTGCTGAAGCGGCCGGCCGCAGGCAAGACCGGCACCACCGATTACGACGCCTGGCTGAGCGGGTACACGCCGCACCTCGCCGTCACGGTGTGGCTGGGCTATGACGACAAGCGCCCGCTGCGCACCGCATCCGACGGCTACCTGGCCAAGCGGCTGTGGGCCACCTTTGTCGAGCGGGCGCTGGCCGACGCGCAGCCGGCCCTGTTTCCCGTGCCCGACGGGGTGACGACGGTGTACATTGACCCGGGAACGGGCAAGCTGGCCACGGAAACCTGTCCCCACCCCAAGCGGCTCGCCTTTGTCAGCGGCACGGAACCGACCGACTACTGCCAGGCCCATCTGCCCGCGGGAAAACGGCCGGTTCCCCCGGACCAACCCGACGCGTCCGATTCCCTTTGGCAGCGGCTGAAACATTGGTGGCGCCCGTAAGTCAGCATTCGTCGCTGCCGCCAATCTTTCCGGAGCCGTCGGCAAAGACGCCGTCGTTCAGCACGGTGATCAGCCCGGCGCGTCGTTGGGCTGCATGGCGTCGCCTCCCCACGCGGATTCGTCGCCCCTAGTATGCCTCGCCCCGCCCCGTTCGAATCGACGCGAAAAGGGACCGGCGCAAAACCGGTCCCTTTTCGTGTCCTTGTGTACGTGTGCGCGGGTTTCTTTTAGTGTATCCGATGGGTGACGCCGCAAACAATGACGCGCAATCACTCAGCTAAAATCTAACCGAAGGGAGACTGGATCACTCACATCGAAATC
>NZ_BMOF01000065.1 GCF_014646935.1 Calditerricola satsumensis
TAGATTTTCTCGTGAGTGACCGGCTTCACTTCGGTTAGGTTTTTATGTGAGTTGACACGGGAGAAACGCAATGGCCGTGACGCTCATCTGAGATCTTTTTACCCCTGTAGGCGCCTGCAGGAATGTCCCATATATTAAAGAAGGGAATTTGTCGGCCGGAAGCGCCCTGCGACTCTGTTACCGCCCGATCACCCCGGTACCCGCGGCGGTGCGCATCGATCCGTTGCGCTCATATGCCAGATGAAAGCTCAACGCCTTTTCGAGGACGTGCGGCGTATGGCCCCCGCGTTTTAACGCCTCGCGGTAGTATTCCATCAGCAACGGCCGGTAATCGGGATGCGCGCATCGTTCGATGATCAGCGGTGCCCGCTCGATCGGCGCGAGTCCTCGGAGATCGGCGTACCCGTATTCCGTAACCAGAACATCAACGTCGTGTTCGGTGTGATCGACGTGGGAAACGAACGGAACAATGCGCGAGACCGCGCCCTTCTGCGCGATCGATTTGGTCACGAATATCGCCAGACGGGCATTCCGGGCAAAGTCGCCAGACCCCCCGATCCCGTTCATCATCCGCGTACCCCGCACGTGCGTGGAATTGACGTTGCCGTAGATGTCGGCTTCCAGCGCCGTGTTGATCGAGATCAATCCGAGCCGCCGGACGATCTCCGGATGATTGGAAATTTCTTGCGGTCGCAAAAGCAAACGATTTCGATACGCATCGAAATCCCGAAAGACTTCTTGCATCTTCTTCTCCGTCAGCGTAATGGCCGATGCCGAAGCGAACACAACTTTGCCCGCGTCGATGAGATCAAAGACAGCATCTTGGAGCACTTCAGAATAAAACTCCAGGTCGTGGAACTCCGAATGCATCAGCCCGTATAGCACCGCATTGGCTACCGAGCCGATGCCCGCCTGCAACGGCGCAAGGCGCGGTGTGAGCCGACCCGCGGCGACTTCGTTTCGCAAAAATTGAAGGATGTTTGCCGCAATTTGGTCTGTCACGGCATCGGGTGCAGTAATGGGAGAAGGCGAATCGGGCTGATGGGTGAAGACCACCGCGACAATTTTGTCCGGATCCACCGGGATACCGGGCAACCCGATGCGATCGGACGGGTTGACGAGGGGAATCGGCTTCCGCGCGCCGCGTTCGCCGACTTCATACACGTCGTGAATGCCGTAAAGCGCCCGCGGCTGTGCAGTGTTAATCTCGAGAATCACATGTCGCGCCCGCTGGACGAAAAGCGACGTATTCCCCACCGACGTCGTCGGGATGACGAGGCCCTCCTCCGTAACGGCCAACGCCTCAACAATCGCCACATCAATCGGGGGGAGCACGCCTTCGCGGATCCACTCGGCAGTATGGGACAAATGCTGATCGATGTAGAGAATTTCGCCGCGGTTTATCTTTTGCCGCATCACATCGTCGCTCTGGTACGGCAGACGCCGCCGCACGATGCCGGCTTCCGCCAGTACGCGATCCACGTCGGATCCGAGGGATGCCCCGGTGATGATGTTGAGTTTGAGCGGCTCCTGTTTCGCGCGGTTGGCCAACGCAAACGGCACCGCCTTGGGCTCTCCCGCGCGCGTAAAACCGCTTAAGCCGACCGTCATTCCATCTTCGATCCACGAAGCCGCTTCTTCCGCCGTGGTGATGCGCTCATGAAGGCGGGAATCGCCAAGAAGCGCTTTCATTTCCTCGTTTGCCAACACGCTATCCCCTTCCCCTTTCATATTGTCTTCAATTTCTTAACCTTAGCAAAGGAAGGGTGGGCCATCGATAGGTTTTGCACCAAATGGCTATTTTTATACCCCAACGGTCATTTGCGCAACATTAGCCGGCTTCCGCACGTATGACCGCGCCGGCCACCGGGGGCAGTGCTCGTGAAGCTAAAATCCAAGCCGCCGGCGCAGCAGCGGCGCATACGATCGGCTCACGTACAGGCGCGAACCGTCAGACATCACGATCCGGAAGGTGGAATGCGAATCGGGATGGATTTCCGTGATCCGGTGCACGTTGACGATATACGCCCGATGAATGCGAGCAAAACGATCCGGCGGCAGGGATTTCTCTATCGTCGAAAGCGGAGCCCGGTGAAGACCTTGAGCGCCGGTTGCTTGAATGAACGTCTTGCGGTTTTGCGCTTCTAAGTAAATGATGTCCTCCACGGCAATCGGGACCCAGCGTTCACGGTCCCATACGGTTAAGAACGAGGCAGTTGGCGGGAAAGGCGCCTGGGAAGCAAACGACTGGGGGAAAATAAGGGTGACCACGCCTTTCATACGCCCGGTCTCTTTGATCGGGACCGATAGGCCGAAATACGCAACACCAAACAGGCATTCATCTCGCCATTCTGCCACCTCACGTTCTAAGCGCAGCGCCTTATCGGTCACCGATCCGGGTTTGATCGGGTCGCCCGGACGGATTTTCAGGTCAATCAGCGGACTCGGCCGGTAGTACACATACCGTTGCGCGTCGGCGACAACGACCGAAGGCGAGAACGTCAACCACGCCGCTCGCTCGTCCATGTGCCCCTCACCTTCCTGCGCCGAATCTGTCCCGTTCACCCGCTTCCGGTCCATTCCGCGGTCAAACGCGGAGAAGCCATTGATGCCACAGCGGCGCATCGCCGATAATCGGGGAGGGAGCCCTTTCAATCCCCTTCCCTTTTATTCTAGCTGAGGCGCGATTCGAAATGGTTCGCTGATTTTCGGCCCGTGGGTGCAGGAGGGATGATCCCATGTCCGAACGATGGCTGGCCTTTTCCGACGAAGTGCAAGCGGCCCGAGAAGCCGGGAAACCGCTGGTCGCACTGGAATCCACCATTATTTCGCATGGCATGCCCTATCCACAAAACCTGGAAACAGCCCGCGCCGTCGAGCGCATCATCCGGGAACGCGGGGCCGTGCCGGCAACCATTGCGATTGTCGACGGCAAGATCAAGATCGGGCTCAGCGCCAGCGAGCTGGAAGCGCTCGCCACGCGGTCCGACGTGCTCAAGGTGAGCCGGCGGGACATCCCCTACGCGCTGACCCAGCGCAAAATGGGGGCCACCACCGTCTCCGCCACCATGATCGCCGCCCGCCTCGCCGGCATTGCCGTTTTCGTCACCGGCGGCATTGGCGGCGTGCACCGCGACGTGAACGAAACACTAGACATCTCCGCCGACCTGACGGAATTGGCCCAGACCAACGTGGCCGTCGTCTGCGCGGGGGCCAAGGCGATCCTCGACATCGGGCGGACCCTCGAATACCTCGAAACCCACGGCGTGCCGGTGGTGGGGTACCAGACCGACGAATTCCCCGCCTTCTACACGCGCAGGAGCGGCTTTCGCGTCGACTACCGGCTCGATACGCCGCAGGAGGTGGCGGCGCTGCTCAAAACCAAGTGGGAACTGGGGCTCGACGGCGGCGTCGTCGTGGCCAACCCCATCCCCGAGGAAGACGCATTGGACGAAGCGGCGGTGCACCAGGCCATCGAGACCGCGCTGGCGGAAGCCAAGGCGCAGAACATCCGCGGCAAGGCCGTCACGCCCTTTTTGCTCCGCCGCGTCAAGGAGCTGACCGGCGGCGCCAGCCTGAAGGCCAACATCGCCCTGGTCCAGCACAACGCGCGGGTGGGGGCGGAGATCGCGGCGGCGTATGCTGAGCTTTGCCGCAACGCGTTGTAATCGCTGTGGATCATGAAAAACAAGGCCGAAGGTTGGTAGAGCCACCAACCTTCGGCCTTACCTGTTTTCGCGGGCCCGCTCTTCGCACCAGGTTCCGCCGGCGGCTCCCGTCGTGGCCTGCGCCGGTGCAAAGAGCCGTTCGGCCACCTGGGCCAAGGCCTCCGGTCCGTCAATGTCGCGCGGCAGGAGGGGCAGGGTGATGCGCTCCTTGTTGGCGAAACGGCGGGCGATCTCCGCCAGGTACTTCGCCTCCTGGGCCCGGCGCGCGGCAAGAAACGCGCTGCCGTCCCCCGGCGGAAGGAGACGGTTGACGATAACCGTGGGGCAGGGGATGCCCTGTCCTTCGAGGACGGCGATGGCCTTGGCCGTCTCGTGGATGGGCAGCTTCTCGGGCACGAGCACGAAGACGAAGGCCGTTTGCTCCGGATCGAGGAAGATGGCGCGCACCTCTGCGAAGGCCTCTCGGCGGGCCGCCAATGCCTCGGCCACCGGATCGGGTGCCGGTTCGCCTCCGTCGAAGAGCAGCCGGTGATGCAGCGCCGTCACCTCCTTCCGGCGACGGAGGAGGCCGTCGATCCATGCCCCCAGGACTTCGGGAAGAGACAAGAGGCGCAGCGTGTGCCCGGTCGGTGCGGTGTCAAATACCACAAGGTCATAGGCCCCGGGGGCGCGCCGGACGATGTCCACTATGCCATCGAACAGCGCCGCCTCGGCGGTGCCGGGTGACTGGCGGGTCAACTCGAGGTGTCGCTCCACCGACGCGCTCATCCGTCCCCCCAGGAGGCGGCGGAGATTCTCCTTCACCTGGCGCAGGTAGCGGTCAACTTCCCGCTGGGCGTCGATTTCCAGCGCCCATAAGCCTTCGGCGATCTCCCGCTCTTCGCCCCCGATCGCGCAGCCGAAGAGGTCGCCGAGGTTATGGGCCGGATCGGTGGAGACCAGCAGGGTGCGCTTTCCCGCACGAGCGGCGCCCCAGGCAAAGGCGGCGGCGCACGTCGTCTTGCCGACCCCGCCTTTGCCCCCGAAAAAGACAAGGCGTCGGTGGATATGGCGCTCCATCGCCCCTCTCCTTTCCGATATCGTCGTCCAGCGTCAGCAGCAGCGGATCCCCTCGAGCGGGGAGCGCTCCATTCCCATCCGCCGGTGCCACTCGTGAAAGCGTTCGTGCAGGTGGGGCAGCAGTTCCAGCGTGTAGTACGACACGGGGTTGGGGATCCCGTACAGTTCGGAAAACACGAGCAGCAGAAACAGGTCCTCGGCGTCGTCGTGCGCTCGTTTCACGGCCGACCGATACCGGACATAGAAGAACTCGTCATACAGGTCCATCAGCCGGCTCCACACGCGTCGGAAATGGCCCAGGCGTGACATCGGGATCCCCCCTCCCCAACCTTGGTCTTTTGGTGCCGACGTCACAAGGAAGCCGTATGGTCGCCCGGTGGCGTGTGTTGCTTGCGGAAGGCGTTGACCGCCTCAAGGATCATCCACAGGGCAAGAACAAAGATCGCCGATCCGATCGTGTACAGGAGCACCTTGTTTTGCGCGAAGTAGGTCTGGATGTTCAGCACCATCGCCCACAGCGTCATGGCGAAGACAAACACCATCGGCACGAGGGTCGGCAGGTAGTTGCGGCCGAGCCGCTTCAGCCACACCGTGATGACCAGCAGCGACAGCCCCGCGAGAAGCTGGTTCGTCGTCCCAAAGAGGGGCCAGAAGACGTACCCGCCGGAACCGATCCCCTTCCCCCCGTCGGTGGAGAAGACGAGGTACAGGCTCACCAGCACGCCGACCGTGGCGGCGACGTTTCCGTTCTGCAGGAGCCGAATCTTGTAATCGTTGCCCAATTCGACGAGGATATAGCGCAGCAGGCGGAATGACGTATCCAGCGACGTGGCCGCGAAGCTGATGATGAGGACGGAAATGAAGATGGCCCCGATATCCCTCGGAATGCCCACCGCCTCCGCCAGCTGTGACGCGCCGAGGACGAAGGCGCTGAGCGCACCGTCACCCGCCTTCTGGAAGGTGGCGTAGTGGGCCTGCCAGTCGTCCAGCGTGGCAAAAGCCGTGGCGCAGGCAATGACGGACAGCAGGCCCAGGGCCCCCTCGCCGATCGCGCCGAAGTAGCCAACATAGCGCGCGTCCGTCTCCTTGTCGAGCTGTTTGGACGATGTTCCCGACGCGACGAGGCCGTGGAACCCGGAGATCGCCCCGCACGCGATGGTGATGAACAACAGGGGGAAGAGCGGGGGCGATCCCTCCGGGAGGTTGGTGTTCACCGCCGGCGCCGTCACGTCCGGCTGGAGGATGAACAGCCCGAGGTACAGGACGATCAGGCCAAGAAAAAGCTGGTGCGAGTTGATGTAATCACGCGGCTGCAGCAGAACCCACACCGGGAGGACGGAGGAAATGAGGCCATAGACCATCAACACGACAATCCAGAAAACGAAGGCGTTGTCCTGCCCCACCCAGCCGCGGACATCGATCGGCACCTTGTAGCCGACCCAAATGAAGGCATACATAATGGCCAGGGCGATCAGCGAGGGCACAAGCAAGCGCCCTCGGCGTTTGTACACCCAAAGCCCGATGAGAACCGCAAGCGGGATCTCAATGAAGATCGGCAGCACGCTGCCCGGGAAGTTGATGAACAGGTTGGCGATGATCCACGCGAAAACGGCGTTGACCATCAGAATAAGGAAGAGGATGATGAGCAGAAACATCGTCTTGGCCCGCGGGCCAAGAATTTTGGTGGTGATCGTGCCGATCGACTGCCCTTTGTGCCGGTTGGAGAGGACCAGCGTCCCAAAGTCGTGCACGCCCGCAGCAAAAACGGTTCCAAGCACCACCCACAAGAAGCCGGGCAGCCACCCCCAAAACATGGCAATCGCCGGCCCGAGGATGGGCGACGCCCCGGCGATCGAACTGAAATGGTGCCCCCACAAGACATGTTTGTTGGTGGGCACGTAGTCCACGCCGTCAAAATACCGGTGCGCCGGGGTCACGTAATTCGGGTCGAGCCGGAAGATGCGCTCGGCGATCAACGTGGAATAGTACCGGTACCCGAGATAAAACATGAGAAAGCCGATCAGCACCAGGACGATTGCGTTCAATCCCCCATCCCCCTTTATCCGTCATTTCCATTTCATTTTAATGTTCTGTTTTTTGCGTCAATCATTATATCACGGGGCCCGTTCTCCGCCAAGCTCATCTCTTCAACGCGAGGCCGGCGTCTTCGTCATTGGGCCAACGTTCCCTCCCCCGTCCTCGGGGGACGTCACATTTTTAGAAAGGAATTGTCACCATGTTGTAAGCAATGCCTGTTAAACATTGTTTAACTTCCTCGTTCCATGGGGAGAATTCTTGGTGGGCCTGGGGTTGATCCTCGGATGCCTGACCACTGCGGCCATCTTCTTTGGAATGGTCATGAACTTTGCCTTTATGTTCAGCGGGACCACCAGCATCAACCCCCAAATGGTCCTCTTGAGCATCTTTGTCATCGTGGCAGGCGCAAACGCCGGCAAAATCGGGCTTGATTACGTTGTCTTGCCTTATGTGAAAAAGATCGGATCGAAACTCTTCACAAAATCGAAGGGGGCTGTTGGCGTCTGACCCAAAGGCACCTCCAGCCCCCATCGAATGAGGAATCGCCGCGGCGGGGAGATCCGGGCCCCGATCCCCGTCGGCTTTTTCTTTGCTCCATGGGAGCGCGAGAACCCGTTACGTCCACGCAATGCGGGTTCCGACCTTTTGCTCCAGAGCCAGCCGATACACCCCATGCGCCACCACCACGTCCAGAAACGCCACGCCCACCGACTTGAACAGGGTGATTTCCTCATCGGATTCCCGCCCCGGCTTCTCCCTGGCGACGATTTCCGCGAGCTCCGCATAGATGCGGTCCGGGCTCCATTTTCCCTGTCTCATCGGCACGAGAAAATCCCCCGCCTCGCTGAGGACCCCTTCCCGCGTGTCCACCACGATCTTGTGGCTAGCGTGAAGCGTCGCCACGTCGATTTCCTGCATATGCGGAAGATAGGATCCGATCGCGTTGATGTGCGTACCGGGTTTCAGCCGGGTGCCGTCAAACAGGGGAGCGGTTGCACGTGTGCTGCAAATCACGATGTCCGCCTGGGCGACGGCATCATCCGCCCGATCGACGACCACCACATCCCCCTCCCATTGGCCGCGAAGGGTTTCCCGAAGGGCCTCCGCTCTCTCCCGGGTCCGGTTGTACAACAGGATGCGCTCAATCGGCCGGACCTCGAGAACGGCCTGGATCTGTCCGATCGCCTGGGCCCCACACCCCAGCACCGCGCAGGTGCGCGCGTCATGGCGGGCCATGTACTTGGTGGCAATGCCGCTGGCCGCTCCGGTGCGCAGCATGGTCAGGTAGGCCGCATCCAGAAGCGCCACGGGGTCTCCCGTTTCCCCGTCCGTCAACAGCACCACCCCCTGGATCGCCGGCCGTCCCTGCTCCGGGTTATGGGGAAACACGCTCACCACCTTCACGCCGGCCTGTCGAACCGCTCCGACGTACGAGGGCATGTTCAGGACATGGGCATCGACTGCCCCGACCGGAAGCGCCGTTCGCACCGGCGTGACGGTGTTTCCTTCGCGGTGGTAGCGAAACGCCCGCTCCACGTCCTCCAGACAGCGTTTCATCGAATACAACTGGCGAATCTCCCGCTCCGTTATGATCAGCAAGGGACCCTCTCCTTTCACCAAGAAGGTCGCGCGAGAAATCGAGAACACCAACATTGCACAAGGGCCGAAAAACGGTCTGGCGCTTCATGCGATTCGGCACCATCCAATCAGGCGGATTCCACAGAACGGAGGTCGACGTTCTTGGTCTCGCGCACCGACAGGATCGCCACCAGCGAGATCAGGCCCGTGATCATCATGTAAACGGCAACCGGGACCCACGAACCGTGAAAGGCTTTCAAGAGTGGTGGCGACAAGCGGCGCCGTCCCTCCCGCCAGTGCGGCACCAAGCTGGTAGCCGATCGTCACCCCGGTGTATCGCACATGGGTGATGAACACCTCAGAGAAAAGCGTGCCAAGCACGGCGGTTACCGGGGCCCAAAAGATGCCGAGCCCGATCACCGTCGCCAGGATGAGCATGGCTGGCGATTTTGTGTTCAACAGGAGGAAATACGGGAAGGCAAACGCCGTCAGCGCAACCGTGCCGGCGATGTACAGCGGTTTGCGGCCAAACCGATCCGCCAGCACGCCCATATACGGAATGGCCAATGTCGTCACCAGCGTGGCAAGGGAAACGGCGTTGAGCGCCGTGGTCCGGTCAAACCCCAGGTGTTGCGTCGCGTACCCAATGACAAAGGTGGAAAAGATGTAGAACGGCGCCGTTTCCACCACTTTTGCCCCCACCGCCACCAGCACCGATTTCCAGTGGGAGCGGAACGTTTCGATGACGGGGATTTTGGCCACAGCCCCCGCTTTCTTGGTCTCCTTGAACACTGGCGTCTCGTCCAGACCGGTTCGGATCCACAGGCCGACGAAAACGAGCACGGCGCTGAGGAGAAACGGAATCCGCCAACCCCAGCTCAAAAAGGCGTCACCCGTCAGCGCGCTCGCCACGGACATGGAGAAGGTTCCGAGCAAAAGACCAATGGGTACGCCCATCTGGGGTACGCTGCAGAAGAAGCCGCGACGGCCTTTGGGCGCATACTCAACCGCCAAAAGGACGGCCCCACCCCACTCGCCACCGATCCCCAGCCCCTGGATGAGCCGGAGCAGGATCAACCAGATGGGCGCCCAAATGCCGATCGTGTGATAATCCGGCAGGAAGCCGATCAGCATGGTGGCAATGCCCATCATCATGAGCGTCAAGTTCAGCGTCTTTTTCCGTCCGATCCGGCCGCCGATATGGCCGAAGATCAGCCCGCCGAGCGGCCGGACGAAGAAAGAAAGCGCAAACGTTAAATAGGAAAGCATCAGGCTTATCAGCGGATCATCAGACGGGAAAAAACAGCTGATGAAAGATCAACGATGCCACCATTCCGTAAAGAAAGTAGTCGTACCAGGGAAAGGCGGTGGCCTTTGTACTCCGCGACCTCGAACCGCCCGCGATTGACGCGGATCATCACAAACCCGGCGAGTTTTCCTTGCACCCGTACAAAGAAGGAATAACGGTTGGGCTCTGAATAAAGCGGCATCAGATTGTCCGCGACTCTAGGAGCAAGTTCAAACGCCGGTGGGATTCGCCCCACCTCATCAAGATCTTACCCTCCCATCTCGGCTGCCCTGCGAATGCGCTCGGCGATGGCAGCCATCTTGTCCCGGTCACCAGGCTGAGGCTCCCAGGGCTTTCGCACCCTATCGCCGTTGTACCGCGGGACGACGTGGAGATGAAAGTGAAAGACACTCTGGAAAGCCGCGGCTCCCGTTGCGTGAAACAGGTTAACACCGTCCGGAGAAAGCGCCCGCTTGATCCATTCGGCAACCCGCTTCGCCGCCACCATCACATGACGACCATCCGCCTCAGAAAGTTCCCAGAGATCCCGTACGTGTCGCTTGGGAATCACCAGGGTGTGGCCATCTGTCGCTGGAGCGATGTCCAGAAACGCCATCGTATGCTCATCTTCATAGATCACCCAAGCAGGCGCCGTATTTTGGGCAATTGCACAAAAGATGCAGTTGCTCACAGGTATCCCTCCTTAATTAAATCAAACGACTACTCATACTATAGCAGGATGTATAATTATTTTTACTTTTTTTACTCTTTTACTTCCTAATTGTCCTTTCACCCCGTACATAACCACGGCAATGGATCTCAAGAGCGCCTTTATATGCTCAAGCTCATATGTATTCATTACAGGTGCAACGAGTCAACTCTCTACAACGCCTGCTTCCCATACGGCTCGACGGTCTTGGTGCTCTCCTTTCAATCCTCTTGCAACGAGTCAACTCTCTGCAACGCTTCGCAAATGCGGGTACAACGTCGAGTACGCGATTAACTTTCAATCCTCTTGCAACGAGTCAACTCTCTGCAACACGGCGCGCGCCCTGTCCGACCTCTACGACGGGTTCAACTTTCAATCCTCTTGCAACGAGTCAACTCTCTGCAACGTTTAGCGCAGGGCATTGGGACGGTCGGAGACTTGACTTTCAATCCTCCCTCAATGACTAACCCTTTTTCTCCGTTTTGCTCACTCATTCGCACGTTTTCTCCC
>NZ_BMOF01000066.1 GCF_014646935.1 Calditerricola satsumensis
CCCTTGGCTCGCTGACCGCCTTTTTCCTTCTTGGCATCCACACTTTTTAGCGTAGAGCCGACAGGTGTAAACTTAAAGTGAAGCGCAATTCGCGACGCGGCTACAAGTTCGGAAAGGAGGCGCGATCCGTGGACATAACCCGCTATTTTGACCATGCGGCGACGACGCCCCTCCGCCCCGAAGTGCTCGCGGCGATGGCCCCCTTCTGGGCGGACACCTTCGGCAACCCCAGCAGCCTGCACGGCTTCGGGCTGCGGGCCAAGGAAGCCCTGGAACAGGCCCGCGCCGTCATCGCCCGCGCCATCGGCGCCCGTCCCCACGAGCTGATCTTCACCGGCAGCGGCACAGAGGCGAACAACCTCGCCGTGCTCGGCGGCGCGCGCCGCATGCGCCGCCTGGGCAAAGGCGACCACGTCGTCATCAGCGCGGTGGAACATCCGTCGGTGCGCGAGGCGGCAAAAGCGTTGGAAGCGGAAGGCTTTCGCGTCACACAGGTGCCCGTCGACGCCTATGGTCGCGTCGACCCCGAGGACGTGCGATGCGCCCTCACCCCGAAAACGGTGCTCGTGAGCGTCATGCATGCCAACAACGTTGTCGGCACGATTCAGCCGATCGCCGAAATCGCCGCCGTCGTCCGCCCGACGCCGGCCCTGTTTCACTGCGACGCCGCACAAAGTTTCGGGAAGATCCCGGTCGACGTGAACGCCCTGGGCGTCGACCTCCTCACCCTGAACGCCCACAAGCTCGGCGGGCCCAAAGGCGTCGCCGCCCTGTACGTGCGCAAGGGCGTGCGCCTCGATCCCCTTTTCCACGGCGGCAAGCAGGAGCGGGCGATGCGCCCGGCGACGCAAAACGTGCCCGGCATCGTCGGCTTCGCCAAAGCCGTCGAGCTGGCCCTGGCCGAGCAGGAGGCCGAGCGCCGGCGCCTCGCCGCCCTCCGCCAGCGGCTCATCGCGCGCCTGGCCGACGCCATCCCCGGCTTTCACGTCAACGGCCACCCCACCGAATGCCTGCCGACGCACCTCAACATCCGCATCGACCGGATCGAGGGCCAGGCCCTCATGCTCGAGCTCGACCGCCTCGGCTTCGCTACGTCGAGCGGGTCGGCGTGCAGCGCCGCCGACCACGAGCCCTCCTACGTCCTCCTGGCCATGGGGCAATCGCGGGAGGCGGCGCTGGAGAGCCTCCGCATCACCCTGGGGCGAACGACGACCGAAGAAAGCGTCGACGCGCTGGCCGACGCCCTCATCGCCGTCGCCCGCGCGTGGCGGCAGGCGGCCAACGTTCCGTTCGGCGGGGATTAACGGAGACACGAACCGGGTCTCCAAAAAAAGAAACGCCCCGCTGCCGCGCAGGGCCTCACATGCCGGTGACGCGACCGATCGGCTCGCCCATGCGCACCGCCTGGCCCGGGCACAGGTCATCGCGCAGGCGAACCGTCCCCCTGGGAAAGAGTACAATCACCGTCGACCCGAAGGTGAAGTACCCCAGCTCTTCCCCTTTTTCCGCATAATGCGGCACCTCGAGAACGCGGCACGTCAGCTTCCCGCGGCGGACGTTCGTGCGCACCGTCTCGTCGTACGTGACGCAGACGCTCCCGACCATCGTGGCCCCCACCTTGACGACAGCCACCTCGCCCCAGTCCGTCCGGATGTACGTGATGAGGCGCTCGTTCTTGGCAAACAGCCCGTCGACGCAGCGCACGCCAAAGGGGTTGACCGGAAAGAGCGTGCCCGGCACGTAGCAGTATTCGGTGATCCAGCCGCTCACCGGCATGTGAATTCGGTGGTAGTCGCGCGGGCTTAAGTAGAGCGTCACGAAGGCGCCGCCTTCGTACGCGGCGGCCTTCTCGGCGGACCCGAGCAGCTCGCGTACGCGGTAGGTCACGCCCTTGGCCTGCAGCAGCGTCCCCTCGGCGATGCTGCCGGCTTGCGACACCCGCCCGTCGACCGGGCTGACCACGACGTCCTTGCCGGGCGCCACCGGCCGCGCGCCGGGTTTGAGGCGGCGGGTGAAGAAGTCGGCCAGGCTCTCATATGCCTCCAGCGGCCGTTCCGCCTCGTCCACGTTGACGCCATACGTCCGCGCAAAGCGAGGAATCAGCACGCGGCTCATCGGGGAGGCGGCCAGGTAACCGGCCAGGCGGGAGACGCTGCGTTTCGGAACGGCGCGCAAGCACCACAGCATGACGCGATCTTTTGCAACAAGCTTACGACGACCCATCGGCAACCTCCATCGCCGCATTTCCGGTAACGCCATCGCGATCGTTTCCCACACAACAGCCTTACTGTACCACGGAACACGCGCGCCCATCAATTGCGGGGACAACCGGTGGATTTTTTCGCGGGGCCTGTTTTATACTGGAGTGGAGAGCGGACAGGAGGGATATCCATGGCGGAACAGAACAAGCGGCAAACGATCGAGAACGAAGATCTCGTCTATTCGCTCCGCGGCTTCACCATCTGGTTCAGCTTCTTCATGGGCCTGGCCGTCCTCTTCACCATCCTTGAGCTGCTGCTCAAGTGAAGGCGGCCGTCGCCGGGGGAACGGGGTCCTGCACGCCCGTTCCCCCGTTTTTCTTATTCCCCCCGCGCGACCCAGCGGGCAACCGCGTCGCGCACGGCCGGGATGTCGTCGGGATAATACAGCTTGTGAATGGGCTTGGCCTGCTGGCGTAAGGCGTGGACGATGTCAGACAGCTCGACGATGTCCACCGGCTGACCGCCGACCAGCACCCGCACCCCGGAAAAGTCGCCGAACAGCTTGTTGTCGCGGCGAACCACGGCGAGATAGGCGTCGGGATCCAGCCCTTCCCGCGCAAGGGCGTCCTTGATCTCCTCCACCGCTTCCTCGCCCGGGAAGTCCACGTACTGAAACAGCCGGCGGTGGAGAAAGCGGCTGGAGAGGTCCACCAGCACGGGATCGGCTTCGTGTTGCCACTCGTGGAAGGCGGCCATCAGCACCGTCTCGTCGAGGGCGATGTATTCGGAAACGGTGAGCTCGCGGTTGGGGGCGTCGCTGCGGAAGAACGGCACCAACGCGCGCGGGACAAAGGAAAGCCGCCCCTCTCGGTAGAGCCGGCGCGCGCGGCGCAAGATTTTCTCCAAGAGCACATCGGAGCCGATCGTGTTCGGGTGCAGGTACACCTGGGTGAACATGAAGTAGCGAGCCACAAGGTACTGCTCGACGGTGTGGATGCCGCTGGGACGCAGGACGATGGTCGTAGGAACATCCCCCTCGTCCTCCCAGTGCGGCTCCATGATGCGAAACATGCGCTCCAGCTCAAAGCGCCCGTACGTCACGCCCGTGCTGACGGCGTCGCGGAGAAGGTAATCCATCCGATCGACGTCCAACTGGCTGGCAATCAGCTGACGAATGAGCGGGTACCGCACGGGCTGCGTTTTGTCGTAGACGCGCGCCACCTCATCCGGCAGGCTGGGGTCCAATTCCGCGAGAATGGCCGCGATTTCCTCGTCTTCGCGGATGATGCGCTGCGTCCACTCTTCATGGCGGCTGCCGATGGCCTTTTCAAAGGCGTGGGAAAAGGGGCCATGCCCGATGTCATGAAGGAGCGCCGCGGCGTATGCGACGGCCACGAAGTCGTCCGGCTGATCGGACCAAAACCGGCTCAGGTAGTTCAGCAGCTTGCGCATCACTTCATACGCCCCGAGCGAATGGGCAAACCGGGTGTGCACCGCGCCGTGAAACGTCAGGTCGGAGGTGCCCATCTGCTTGATGCGCCGCAGCCGCTGAAAGGCGCGCGTGTTGATCAGGTCCCACACAAACTGTTTGCGGACGTGGATGTAGTCGTGAACGGGATCCTTAAACACCTTCTCCTCGGGCAAAAGGGAAAGCTTCACGCGCTTCCCTCCTTTTCGGCCTGCGCGCCGTTCCGGATCGCCGAAGCGGCAACGCGAGGGTGGGCATTTTTTGTCTTTTCGAACGATTTTACGGGCGCTTCGGCATCCTGGCGATGCCGAAGCGCAAAGCCCGCCGCCTTTCTCCCCTAGCGCGCCGAATCGGGCCACGCGATGGGGACGGCGTACGGGATGGGATCGCGCGCCCCCGCTTCCTGGAACCCCTTGATACGCAGCCGACAGCTGTCGCACACGCCGCAGGCCACGTCGCCGCCCTGGTAGCACGATGTGGTGAGGTGGTACGGGACGCCCAGCTTTATTCCGGTGCGGATGATTTCGGCTTTGCTCATGTGGAGGAGCGGCGTGTGGATGGCGATGGGTCGCCCCTCGACGCCCGCCTTCGTTCCGCGGCGAATCGCCTCCTGCATCGCCTCGATGAAGGCCGGACGGCAGTCGGGGTACCCGCTGTAATCGAGGGCGTTGACGCCGATAAAGATGGCCTCCGCCTCCTTCACCTCGGCATAGGCCGCGGCGAGGGCCAAAAAGAGGAGGTTCCGCGCCGGCACATAGGTAACCGGGATCTCGTCGGAAAGGCCGTGCGTCGGCACGGGAATGCTCGGATCGGTCAGCGCGCTGCCGCCGATGGCGCGCAAAAAGTCAAGGCGGGCGATGCGGTGCTCGCGGGCGCGGTAATGCTCGGCCACCCGCTTGGCCGCCTCGATCTCGATGCGGTGGCGCTGGCCGTAGTCGAAGGTCAGGGCGTACAGCGCGTAGCCTTCGGCGGCGGCGATGCCCATGCACGTCGTCGAATCCAGCCCGCCGCTCAAGATGACGACCGCTCGCTTTTCCATGTCGCACGCTCCTTTCTTGGGGGAGGCCCCTCGCGGCCCACAGGGCGCGATGCCCCATGCCCCGGCGCTCGCCGCCGGCCTACACCCCTCGCGCCTGCGGATCCCAAATCACTTTGTGCAGTTGGAGGTTCAGCTTGACCTCGGCCAGCCCGTGGGCCAGGATCAGCTCGACCAGCCGGCGCGGGGGCATGGTGTCCCATACCGGACTGAAGAGCACCTGTCCCCGGGGGCGGTAGGTGTTCAGCACCTCGACGGCACGGCGAAAGTCGTCCTCGTCGGCAATGACAAACTTCAGCTCGTCCTGCGGCCGCAGCCGGCTCAGGTTGTCCGTCACCATCGCCGCCTCCTCCCCTGAGGCAGGCAGCTTGTAGTCGACGATGTACCGCACCTTTTCGCTCGGAACGGCTGCGAGAAAGGGGGCGATCGCAACGGCGCCGCTCGTCTCCACGTGCACGTCCACCACATGGGGCAAGGAGGCCAGCGCGGCGAGGAGCATGGCCGATTTTTCGGCGTACATCAGAGGCTCCCCGCCCGTCACGCACACGTGCCGCCACGGAAAGCGCCCGACCTCCTCCCGAATCTCGGCCACGGAGAGGACGCGCTGGGGTTTGTCCGGCGGGTAGCTGTACGGCGTGTCGCACCACGTGCAGCGGAGCGGGCAGCCGAACAGGCGCACGAACACGGTCGGAAACCCGGCGCGCGTTCCCTCGCCTTCCACCGTTTCAAACAGCTCCACAAGGGGAAGGCGCGCCTGCTGCCACGCCGCCGGGTCGCGCACACGGGCCGATACCGCCCACGCGTCGCCCGTGATGGAGGGCCGGGAGTGTGCCGGCATCCTCACGTCGCCTCCATCCATTCCCGCTTGACGGCCGCGTAGCTCGTTGGCGTTTCCCACAGGACAATCTCCTCGACACGCAGGCCCGGGGTCCCCTCGCGCGCCAGGGCCTTTTCCAGCTCCTCAAACATCCACACGACCATGTTTTCGGCGGTGGTGTTCATCGGCGGCAGGACCGCATTGAGGTACTGGTGGTCGAGCCGGTCGACAATCGTTTCCTTGACGATGCGCTTCAAGTCGGCAAAATCGATCACCAGCCCCCGGTCATCCGGGTACCCGCTCACGGCGACGCGCAGGCGGTAGGTGTGCCCGTGAAGAATGGCGCATTTTCCCTCATAGCAATGGAGGTGATGTGCGCTGTCGAAGGTGAATTCCTTGGCCACGAGCACGCGCTTCTGGTGGTAGCGCAGCTGCTCGCGCGTGATGTCCTTACCCAGCGTTTGCAGTGTCGTCGGAAGGTTGCGCATGCGCGGCATCACTCCTCTGGTTCCGGCCTTCACCCGACGTGTTTCGGCCCCTGCCAAACAAGCGGAAGACGGAGGCGGGCAGGGCGTGGCGGACGAGCGTCCACACCTCGCGCCACGTCAGGGGCTCGTCCCAGCCCTTCTCCTTGGCGCGCGCAAAGGCCTGCTGCGCCTCCGCCCAGCGGCCTCGGCGCAAGGCAAGGACGCCGCGCAACAGCCACACGTTTCCGTCGTCGTTCCCCGGCTCCGGCACCGCCTCGAGCAGCTGCGCCGCCCCCTCGACGTCACCGTCGCGCAGGCACAGCCGCGCCAAACGCAGGCGCGCCGGCAAGAACGCCGCATCGGCCTCGAGGGCCGCCGCGTAGGCCGCTTTGGCCTCGTCACGATAGCCCAGGGCCTCGAGGACGTCGCCGTAACGGGCCCACGCCGACGCGTCACCGGATTCCACGGCCAGGTAACGCTCGTAGGCCTCCCGCGCTTCCGCAAGGCGCCCCATGCGCGCCAAGACCATCGCTTTGTTGTTCCACATCGCCGTCCAGCCCTTCTCGCGCTGGAGGCAAGCGTCGCAGACGGCCAAGGCGCGTTCCAGTTCACCGGCTTGGAAATAGCACCAGCCAAGCCGGCTCCAGGATTCGTGGTCGTCCTCATCCTGCTCGACGACGCGCGCATACCACTCGGCCGCTTCCCGATAGCGCCCCATTTTCTCGTAGGCGTACCCCTTGTTGTGCAGCGGCGTCGTCTCCTCGGGGCGCAAGCGGTGGGCCTCGTCAAAGGCCGCCAGCGCCTCCTCATAGTGCCCCGTCTCGCCGCAGGCGATGCCAAACTGGATCCACGCATCGTAGTCGTCGGGCGCGAGGGTCAGATAGGTCCGCCACATCCGCCGCGCCTCGTGCCACTCTTCGCGCTCCGTGAGCAGGCTGGCGGTGCGGAAGAGGATCTTGGGATCCTGCGGATCGAGAGCCAGGGCTTTCCGGTATGCCTCGAGGGCCTCGTCGTGACGGCCCAGCTGTTCCAAGGCGTAGCCGCGATTGTAGTGGCCCAAGGCGTACGAGACATCCAAGTGGATGGCCTGGTCAAACGCGCCCAGCGCCTCCTCGTACCGCCCCTGGTCGAGGAGGAGGGTGCCGTAGTTGTTCCAGTAGCGCTCCTGGGCCGGTTCCCGCCGCAAGGCCTCCTTGAAGGCCTTCTCCGCCGCCTCCCAATCGCCCAGGTCGGTGAGGCACAGGGCGTACCAGTTCCACGCCTCGGCGTTGTCCCCCTCGAGGGACACCCAGCGGCGCGCCAGCGGAAGGGCCTTGGCCGCCTTCCCCATCGACGCCAGCAAGCGGACGCAGCCTTCGAGCGCCTCGGGGTTTTCGGGATTCCGATTGCGCACCTGTTCGTAGCACGCCAGGGCGCGCTCCAGATCGCCCAGGCGCTCCCAGATGTCGCCCAGGTTGAGCAGGGCGCCCTCATCGTTGGGGCGCAGGGCGAGCACCTTCTCGTAGGCCTCTTTCGCCTCCTCGAGGCGCTCGTCGTTGGCCAGGGTCACGCCCTTGCTGTACCAGATGTCCGGATTGTCCGGTTCCAGGCTGAGCGCCTCCTCATAGGCCTGGTACGCCTCGTCAAATCGGTCGAGCATTTCCAGGCAGATGGCCCGCAGCTGCCACCACTCGGCGTTGCCCTTGTCCAGGGCCAGCGCCTCGTCGACCGCGGCCAGCGCGGCCTCGTAGCGTTCCAACGCCGCCAGGCAATCGGCCAGCCGATACCACGCCACCGCGTCGCGCGGGTTGATTTCCACGACGCGGCGGAACGCGTTCACCGCTTCCTCGTAGTCTTCGAGGTAGCGGTGGGCCATGCCTTTGAAGAACCACGCTTCGGCCATGTCGGGGTGCAGGCGAACGAGGTAATCGTACTCCTCGACCGCCCGTTCATAGTCTTCCGCATTGTAATAGCGATGGGCCATGGACAGCCGTTTTTCCAGATCCATGACCAATCACCCCTCTCCCCCAGCAAAAGGAACGAGCACCGACACGGGTGCTCGTTACCACCTGCTCATCAGATTGAGTATACCACATTGCCGGGCTTTCATGCCACACGCGTTTTAGCGATTGGCCGCGTCGTCGCGGTCCCGCTGGCGCAGGGCGTTGAGGAGCCGCCAGCGGCTAACGCGCGCATCGTCATAGTCCGGATCGAGGCGCAGCGTCTCGTTGTAGGCGTAGAGCGCCTCCTCATAGCGATGCAGCGAATGGTAACAGCGGGCTAAGCTGTACCACAGCAGGGCGTCATCCTTTTTCCGGGCCAGCGCTTTTTTCAAATAGGGTACGGCTTCCGCATACCGCCCCTTTTCGGCCAAAAGGCAGCCCTTGAAGGTGAGGGCCAACGGATGGTCGGCGTCAAGGGTCAGCGCCTTGTCGAAGGCGCGCAGGGCCACGTCCACGTCGCCCGTCTCGGCATGCAGCCGTCCCAGCAACAGCCACGCTTCGACGAGGTTCGGGTTGAGGTCGAGCGCCTGGCGCAGGGCGGCGATGGCCTCGGCGCGCTCGCCGAGCCGGGCGTGGGCGTACCCCTTCAGCAGCCAGGCGGCAAAATCGCGCCGGTCGCGCTTCAGAAGGCGCGCAAAGATGCCGATCGCTTCGCGAAAGCGCTTGAGCTGATACAGCACGTAGCCGTGATGGGACAACACAAATGGATCGTCGGGCTCCCGCTTGAGCGCCTGCGCGTACGATGCGGCCGCCTCATCGTAACGCCCCATGCGCTCAAGGAGATAGGCGCGGTTCGTCCATGCATAGGTGTTGTCGGGATTGATTTCCAGGGCCTTTCCGTACGCTTCCAGGGCCCGCGGCCAATCCTCCAGCCGTTCGTACAGCTGCCCGACATTGTTCCAGGCTTGGTCATCGTCGGGGTCGTGGCGCAGCAGCTCCTCGTACGCGCGCGCCGCTTCCTCCACGCGCCCCACTGCTTCCAAGACCAGGGCCTTGTGAAAGAGGGTCCACGTGTCGGTGGGTTCAATGGCCAGGGCCTTGTCGTAGCAAGCCAGCGCGTCCTCCCACGCCCCCAGCTGCTCGAGGGCATATCCCTTGTTGCTGTAGGCCAGCGCGTACGAGGGGTTCAGGCAGAGGGCTTGGTTGAAGGCATCCATGGCCTCCCGGTATTTCCCGTCGCGGACGTACAGCCACCCGATGTTGTTCCACACCCGGTCGGACAGCGGATCAAGGGCCAAGGCCCGCTCATACGCCTTCATCGCTTCCGACGTTCGCCCCGCCTCGGCGTGGCAGATCCCGCACCAATTCCACACCGCGGCATCCTCTGGGTCGAGGGCGAGAAGGCGCTCGATGAGGGGAAGGGCTTCGGCGTACCGCCCCAAATCCACCAGCAATCCCGCTTTCAGTCGAAGGCCCACGACGTCATCCGGTTCGATGGCCAGGCCCCGGTCGTAACACGAAAGGGCCTCGTCGACGCGCCCCTCGCGCTCGTACAAATCGCCCAGGTTGATCCAGGCCTGGTAATCGTCCGGGTCCAACTCGAGCACGCGCCGGTACGCCGCGATGGCCTCCTCATACCGCTCGGCCTGGTACAACGTGACGCCTTTGCTGAACCAGATGTCCGCATTGTCGGGTTCCAGCGCCAGCGCACGCTCGTAGCTCGCCAGCGCCTCCTCATACCGCTCCAACTTTTCCAGGACGATGCCGCGCAGATGCCACCAATCGGCTTCCGTATCCTCAAGGCGCAGGGCGGTGTCGAGTCCCTTGAGCGCCTCTTCGTACCGCTCGTCAAAGTAGTCGCACTCGGCCCGTTGGAACCATGTGATGGCGTCCTGCGGATCCCGCTCGAGCAGCATGGCGAACGCGTGCCGCGCCGCCTCATACTCGCCCAATTGCTTGTAAGCCAGACCGCAGAAGTACCACGCTTCCAGACAGTCCGGCACTTCCCGCAACACCGCTTCGTACTGGCGGATGGCCAGCTCGTAGTCTTCCCGTTCGTACAGCAGGTGGGCGTTTTCCAGCCGTTTTTCCCATCCCTTCACGCGTCCCCACTCCCTTCCCACGAGCTGCTCCGCACCACACGCGCAACACCGTCGTCCGGTTGGGTACCTGTATTGTACCAAAAAGCGTCCCCCGTTGCACGAAATGCCGGCGGCCCCCCGATGCCGTTTCCAATCCTATTGGAATATTTGAATGTTTCACGAGAAACAGCGCCAGCCGCGCGTTTTCGACATCCGATTCGCAAGCGCGAGGCGGCTCTACCTGCGTGTCAACTCACATAAAAACCTAACCGAAGTGAAGCCGGTCACTCACGAGAAAATCTAA